>NZ_MUFL01000063.1:0-21950 GCF_001995355.1 Salinivibrio sp. PR919
ATTTCCTCACCGCTGATGCGTGATAGTGATGTGCTCGGTGTGCTTGGGATTGAGATCCAATTGAATGACCTACAAGCCTTGATTGAGCAAGCGGACCAAGCACTCTTTGACRGCCGTGGGCATATTAGTGTGATCAGTCAGCGCGGCCAGTTGGTGGCAACCGATGAGCCCAATGCATTGGGGAGTGATATCTCGCAATTGCGTTATTCGCCATCTCGGCTGTCTGAGTGGATAAGCGCAGGTGACGCGAAGACGCAGTGGCAGCAAGGCCAATTAATGACCTATGTGCCGATTGCGCTACCCAGTGCAACATGGGGAGTGCTCATTTCGCTGCCGGAACAAGCATTGCTGGCGAGTGCGACACAGCTAGCATCGCAGATAACTGCGCAACGCGCGCAAGCCGCCACAACTGAGCGGACCTTGGGCGTGATTGCCATTCTACTGGCTTTAGTCGTTGTGAGTATTGCTGCACGGCAAATCGTTAAACCATTGCGCCTTTTAGCCGCTCGGTTAGCGGAGATTGCGGATGGTGATGGCGACCTGACTCAGCGCATTGTCCTCAAAAACCGCGATGAAATTGGTGTATTAGCTGGGCGGTTTAATCGCTTTCTCGATAAGCTCCAGCCCATCATGGCAAACGTGATTGATAGCGTTAAAGAAGCGGAACACACCGCTAAAGAAGTATCACGCGTGGCGGCGCAAACTCGAGATGGTAGTCGTGAACAAGTCTCAAGCTTGGATGCGGTGGCAACCGCCTCGGAGCAAATGACGCAAACGGCGACGCAAGTCGCCCGCCATACTGAATCCGCGCTAAGCGCGGCTAGTGCCGTGAATACAGCGACGGCGTGTGGGGAGGCGATTGTCACAACCTCGTCTGAAGCGATGGCGCGCTTGGTCGAAACGCTCAATGGCGCCACGCATGATGCGCAAGCTTTACATAAAAGCAGCCAAGACATTACCGAGATTTTAACCGTCATCGATACCATGTCAGAGCAAACCAATTTGCTTGCGTTAAACGCGGCTATTGAAGCGGCACGCGCGGGAGAGCAGGGACGAGGATTCGCGGTGGTGGCAGACGAAGTCCGAGAATTGGCCCAGCGAACCAACCAGTCTATCTCGCAGATCCGTACCGTTATTGACTCGCTGCAGTCAGGGGCTGACTCCGTTGTCTCTGCTATTCACGATGGTAATCAACTGGCAGATCATACCGCGGAAAAAGTGCAAGAAACCGTAACCAGCTTAGATCAAATACGTGCGGCGATGCAGGAGATGATGGATCTAAATAGTGAAATAAGTGCCGCGGCTGAGCAACAAAGTGCCGTCTCAGGCGATGTCACCCAAAACGTGACGCATATTCGTCAGCGCAGTGATGAACTCTTGTCGCATGCTGAATCTACCGCCAGCATAGCTAGCCAGCTTGAAGGGTTAGCAGGCCGCCAGCGTGCGCTCACGGCCCAATTTAAAGTATAACCTTGATGAGACGCGGTTACTCTGGTGCTTCCTCAAGAGGGTACCAGTAGCCGCGATTGACCCAAAGCGTGAGCATCGGCCAAAACAGGTTATTGTCGGCGGCGTTGCCGAGGGTTTCCCAATCAATAAAGCGTTGATTACACAACGCTGGAGTAAGCGATGCACACTCCGCGGGTAAATCAAAGCTTTCACCGAGCATAAAAATCATTTCAGGCTGGTCTGGGTGGTAAAACGCACGTAAGCCACTGAGTTTTTCTAAGCAAAGCCCATCTTGCATGGCGGCTTTGAGGCTATCAGGCTGCCACTGAGGATCGGGGCTGAGCAAGTCGAGCTCGTGTCGAGCCTGAGAGAGAAACTCGCCAATCCAGCGCTTTTTACGGGTTTCGTCGTGCATTAACGCCATCATCATCTCATCCATTTGCGCGAGATGTTGTGGATCCAATGCTGCCGGCGCGTCGGGTTGCGCTTGCATGGCTGGCCAATGGAAATGATGGTCGCCTGCTYCATCGACGATAACTTGGTCGGCATAGCTACTCAATAGCTCGCGGGCTTTTGGTGAGCGATAGCCAATTGAGTAACTGAGCGAGGGCGCTAGCGTATCCCCTTCATGCGGAAAGCCTGGTGGGATATAAAGAATATCTCCCGGCTCTAGCACCACWTCGATGATGGCATCGAAGCCGGTAATTTGCTTCAAACCTGTTTCCAAATTGGCTTCTTGATACTGCCCTTTGGGCCCCACACGCCAGCGACGACGCCCTTGGCCTTGCACAATAAAGACATCATATTGATCAATATGAGGACCAACGCCGCCATGCGGTTGGGAATAGCACACCATAAGATCGTCGAATAACCACTGAGGCAGTGTCGAAAAGGCACTGGCTAACTCGCGGGCGCCCGGGTGCCAGTGGTTGGCTGCCTGAACAATCAGTTGCGCGTGAGTATCAGGAAAGTCACTAAAATCCTCAAACGGTCCGTGGGCAACCTGCCATTGACCATTCGCGTGTGTCACCATGCGAGAATCAATATCGGCTTCCATCGCCAAGCCTGCGACTTCCTCTGGGTCGATGGGATCCTCGAAATCTATAAAGCCTTGACGGATAACGGTAGGCGCTTGGTGCCAATAGGTGGACATAAAGTCGGCAATGGAAAATTGAAACTGATACATAGCATCACAGGTTAAGAAATTTGCGGCAGTATAACGCGCTGAGCGGGGCGGTGCGAGGGGATAAAAAACGGCCCCCAAATGGAGGCCGTGAGGTATGGGAGCGTTTTGCTTAAAGTTTGTCTGTGAGCTTGACCGCATCACCAATATAATTGGCAGGCGTCATTTGCTTAAGACGCGCTTTTTCATGCTCTGGCAAATCAAGGCCGTCGATAAACTGGCGCATGCCTTCACCGTCGACACGTTTCCCGCGCGTAAGCTCTTTCAGCTTCTCGTACGGCTTCTCAATGCCATAACGACGCATTACGGTTTGAACAGGCTCTGCCAGTACTTCCCAGTTTTTGTCCAGTTCAGCTTCGAGCGCTGCTTGATTCACTTCCAGTTTGCTGATCCCTTTAAGGGTCGAGGTATAAGCAATCAAGGTGTAGCCTACACCCACGCCCAAGTTGCGCAGCACGGTGGAGTCAGTCAGATCACGCTGCCAACGAGAAATCGGTAGCTTTTGGCCCAGATGAGAGAAAATCGCGTTCGCCAACCCTAGGTTGCCTTCCGAGTTTTCAAAATCAATCGGGTTCACTTTATGTGGCATGGTCGATGAACCAATTTCGCCCGCAACGGTTTTTTGCTTAAAGTGACCGAGTGCAATGTAGCCCCAGATATCGCGGTCAAAATCGATCAAGATAGTATTAAAGCGCGAGACGGCATCAAAGAGCTCGGCAATGTAATCATGCGGCTCAATTTGGGTTGTATACGGGTTCCAATCAATGCCGAGCGAGGTGACAAAGGCTTCGCTGTAGGCGTGCCAATCAATCTCTGGGTAGGCAGAGAGGTGTGCATTGTAGTTACCGACTGCGCCGTTGATCTTACCGAGAATTTCAGTGCTCGCGACTTGTTTGATTTGGCGCGCCATGCGGTAGGCAACGTTCGCCATCTCTTTACCCATGGTCGAAGGAGACGCAGGCTGGCCGTGGGTGCGAGAGAGCATAGGCACATCACGGAACTGTTGAGCCAGATCTTTCACCGCCGCTTCAAGACGCTTCATCTCAGGCAAGATAACGGTATCGCGCGCTTCTTTAAGCATCAGCGCGTGAGACAGGTTATTGATGTCTTCAGAGGTACAAGCGAAGTGGATAAATTCGTTAACTGCATTCAGCTCAGGGTTGTCAGCCACTTTTTCTTTTAAAAAGTATTCAACCGCTTTGACGTCATGGTTGGTGGTGCGCTCAATCTCTTTGATGCGCGCAGCGTCTTGCTCACTAAATTCAGCGGCAATGCGATCCAATAATGCATTGGCCTCATCACTAAACGCAGGCACTTCTGTGATGCTGTCAGTCGCAGCAAGCTTTTGCAGCCAGCGGATCTCGACGATGGTACGATACTTCAATAATCCAAATTCACTAAAAATCGATCGCARCGCAATCGTTTTCGTGCCATATCGGCCATCGACCGGGGAAACAGCAGTCAGCGCTGACAGTTCCATTTTTTGTCTCCTGAGTTCAATCTGATTAGGTACGGGCTAGAATGATTTTGGCCTGTTCAACCATGTTTTTACGGCCAAAGATGAGGTGTCTGCGTTTGCCGCCAACTTGACGCCATAATACAGCACTGCGGATCCCTGACAGCAAAATGGCACGCACGCGATGTTGAACACCGGTTTGTTGTAAATGCTGAGGGTCACCAGAAACTTGAATCCTTGGGCCCAGCGGGCTGATCACGTCGAGGTAAATGCTGGCAAGGTTACTGATCATCTGCTCATCGAGCAAATCGAAATGGCTGACTTGGCGCTCGATGGTTTCAATACGATCACCGAGCTGGGCCATCGCATCACGGCGACTGGCAAGCTTGCGCTCTAAAGCCAATAGGTTGATGAGATAGCGCGTCAGCTCAGTCCCATTACGGCCGTTATCGAGTTGATGGATCAGTGTTTCCAAGCCAATGCGTAGGCCGCGTTCGCCATCACCTGTGATTTCCCCCGCCTCGCCACGAAAGACGTCGAGGGTCGAGGAAGGATTGGTCACAATAATGCTGCTTAAACTGGTGCGCAGCGCATCTTGGTCGCAATAGCCCTGACGGGATACATCTTGCACCAACTTGGCTGCTTGACAAATGCTCGCAAAGGCGAGGGTGCGATCATAAATCGTCTCTGCCACTGATCACGGCTCCTTAAATGCGTTGCTCGATGATGCCACCGCCAAGACACACGTCGCCATCATAAAACACGGCAGATTGGCCAGGCGTAACGGCAATTTGCGGTTCATCGAAAGTGACTTTAATCGTGTCGTTATCGATAGGCGTGATAGTACATGATATATCGTGCTGACGGTATCGTGTTTTCACCGCACAGCGACGTGGCTCAGTGATAACTTCGCGATCGACCCAGTGCAATTGGGCGGCAATTAAGCCTTCTGAATACAAACGAGGATGGTCGTGACCCTGACCGACAATCAGTACATTGCGTGCGACATCTTTATCGACCACATACCAAGGCTCTTCGCTACCATTACCGCCTTTCATGCCGCCAATTCCCAGCCCTTTTCGTTGGCCGAGCGTGTGATACATCAGGCCTTGGTGTTCACCAATCACGTCGCCGTCCGTGGTTTCAATCGGGCCCGGTTGTGCCGGCAAGTACTTAGCAAGAAAATCAGTAAACTTGCGCTCACCAATAAAACAAATACCGGTCGAGTCTTTCTTTTTCGCGGTCACTAGGCCTTGTTCTTCAGCAATTTGGCGTACTTGTGGTTTTTCCAGTTCGCCCACGGGGAACAGGCTCCGCGCGATTTGCTCATGGCTCAGTGTATACAAGAAATAGCTTTGATCTTTATTGCCATCAAGGCCGCGCAACATTTGTGCTTTTTCGCCATTTTCTGGGAACGAACGGCGTACATAGTGACCCATAGCAATGTAGTCAGCGTCTAGCACTTCGTCGGCAAATTCGAGAAATGCCTTAAATTTGATTTCTTTGTTACAAAGAATGTCAGGATTAGGCGTGCGGCCTGCTTTGTACTCCGTTAGGAAGTGCTCGAAAACATTATCCCAATACTCAGCGGCGAAGTTGATGGTGTGCAGTTCAATACCCAGCTTATCGCAGACGGCTTGTGCGTCGGCCAAGTCTTCTGCAGCAGAGCAGTATTCTTCGTTGTCATCCTCTTCCCAGTTTTTCATAAACAGGCCTTCGACCTGATATCCCTGTTGTTTCAACAAGTAGGCAGAAACGGACGAATCAACACCGCCGGACATTCCGACAATCACTTTTTTGCTGCTGTTATCTGACATGGTGATCACAAATGCTGCTATCAATAAACGGACGCTGAGTTTAACAGAATCCATTCGTCGGATACAGATGTGATAAGGCTCACACGTTAGCCGTTTCCCAAAGTGAGTGGGTGGGTAGATGGTCGCGTGGCCTGTGACCGATCCGGCATATGTTAATACTTGGGATTGGATGCCGCGCAAAGACTTGTGAAGCCCTTAGGTTTATCGACCGACTCCCGCACGCAGACACACCGTATACCCATCCCTGGGGGCTCCGCCGCGCCATCCTTGGCGCGGAGGGTCTGTGTGCGAAAATCGGACGATGGTATGTTCAGGTATTCCTAGCGCTTATCTCGTTTCTTCGACGGTGCGCGCTTGGACGAGCGAGTGCGCCCACGTGGTGCTTTCCCTTTTGCGCCTTTGGGTTTAGGGGTGAATTGCTCAAAGCCTTTCGGGGGAGTCACTTCACGCCACTGGCCCGGCTGTAAATCTTCCAGTTGCCATGGGCCTAGCTGAGCGCGAATCAAGCGCAGCGTCGGGTGGCCGATATGCGCAGTCATGCGGCGTACTTGCCGATTTCGCCCTTCACGTAAAACCACTTTTAACCAAGTGGTAGGAATGTTTGCGCGATAACGAACCGGGGGATGGCGTTCCCAAACGGTGGGTGGTGCCATTTTGGTGACATCGGCAGGCAGCGTGAGGCCATCTTTTAATTCGACACCGTCGCAAAGTGCTTGGATTGCCTCTTCGCTGGGTTCGCCTTCAACTTGCACCCAATAGGTTTTGTCAGATTTGGAGGACGGCTGGGTCAGTCTTGCTTGTAAGGCGCCGTTATTGGTGAGGACCAGCAACCCCTCGCTGTCCTTATCAAGCCGACCGGCTGGATAGACATCTTTGACTGATACAATGTCGGCCAGTGTGCTATCGGCGGGTTCGCCACTGAATTGCGTTAACATATTATACGGTTTGTTAACGAGAATAACGCGTGTAGTGCGTGGGGATGAAGCTTGATTAGGCGGTGCTGTTGGCGTTTTTTTTGTTGTGTTTAAAACAGTGTTCGATGCTGGTTTGGCGCGGGGTTTCTTGGTCATAAGGACTGTCAAATAGATTAAACGGCAAATGAGACTTCCGTATTATACACGTAATAATCTGTTTGGCGTGTTGCCTGAATTCAAGTATCCTCAGTGCGCATCTTACACAAAGATAACAAATGGACGCTAGGAGATTAAAATGGAAAGTAAAGTAGTTGTACCGGCGGAAGGTCAGAAGATCACGCTCGACGGCACAAAACTGGTAGTCCCTAACCACCCAATCATCCCTTACATTGAAGGGGACGGCATCGGGATGGATGTTAGCCCTGCAATGATTAAAGTTGTTGATGCAGCAGTTGCTAAGGCCTACAACGGTGAGCGTAAGATTTCATGGATGGAAATCTACACCGGTGAGAAATCCACCAAGGTATACGGTGATGATCAATGGCTACCTGCTGAAACACTTGATTTTATTCGTGAATACAAAGTTGCCATCAAAGGCCCACTGACAACCCCTGTGGGTGGTGGTATTCGTTCTCTGAACGTAGCCCTTCGTCAAGAACTCGATCTTTACATCTGCGCGCGTCCTGTTCGCTACTTCACTGGCGTTCCTAGCCCACTGAAAAAGCCAGAAGACACGGATATGGTGATCTTCCGTGAAAACTCAGAAGACATCTACGCGGGTGTCGAGTTTAAAGCAGGCACCGCGGAAGCGGATAAAGTGATTAAATTCCTGCGTGAAGAAATGGGCGCCAACAAAATCCGTTTCCCAGAGCAGTGTGGCGTGGGTATCAAGCCAATCTCAGAAGAAGGCACCAAGCGCCTGGTTCGTGCGGCGCTTGAGTACACCATCGATAACGATCGCGACTCACTGACTATCGTCCATAAAGGTAACATCATGAAGTTTACCGAAGGGGCGTTTAAAGACTGGGCGTATGAAGTCGCCAAAGAAGAGTTTGGTGCTGAGTTGCTGGACGGCGGTCCTTGGATGACGATGAAGAATCCAAAAACCGGCAAACAAATTACCATCAAAGACTCCATCGCGGATGCGTTTTTGCAGCAAATCCTGCTGCGTCCGGCGGAGTATGATGTGATTGCCACCATGAACCTGAATGGCGACTACATCTCCGATGCACTGGCGGCGCAAGTTGGTGGTATTGGTATTGCCCCTGGTGCCAACATTGGTGACGGTGTGGCGCTGTTTGAAGCTACCCACGGCACGGCGCCAAAATACGCCGGTCAAGACAAGGTGAACCCAGGTTCACTCATTCTGTCTGCAGAAATGATGCTGCGCCATATGGGCTGGTTTGAAGCCGCTGATCTGGTGATCAAAGCAATGGAAAAAGCGATTGCGAACAAAACAGTGACCTATGACTTTGAGCGTCTGATGGAAGGTGCAAGCCTGCGTAAGTGCTCTGAGTTCGCAGATGACATGATTGCGCAAATGTAATCGCATTATCGCACGATGATAAAACCCGGCATGCTCGCCGGGTTTTTTGTTTGTGGTCTCGGGTATAACCCACTCAGGCTATCAGTCTATATCTTCCCACGACAACGGAGTGCCTTTGGTTAACGCGCGTGTTGCGCGCTTTCCGAGCACGGTATCATAGTGTTTCGGTGCTAAACCAAAGCCCGGACGAATACTGCGCACATTAGAGGGCGTCAGTGGCTCACCGGTCGCGATATCCTCACAGACGTACAAAGAGCGCCTAAATTGACGGTTGCTCGACTCGGCCTCTCGTGTGGTTAGGGCGCTTTCTCCTAACGCTTGCCACGCCGCGTGGGTTTGCTCACAAAGCGCACTGAGTGCAGGTGGCGTAAGCGAGAAAGCGGCATCCGGGCCTCCCGAATCTTCAGAGAGCATCACATGTTTTTCAATCACGCACGCGCCGAGTGCGATGGCTGCGATCGCGGCGGTGTTAGTCAGCGAATGATCGGATAAGCCCGCCAAGGTTTGATAGCGGGTGGCTAAGGTTGGAATGGTTCGCAGATGGCTTTGTTCAATCGGCGCAGGGTAGGCGCTGATACAATGAAGCAACACCAGCTCACGACAGCCGTTATCACGGGCGGTCGCCACCGCCTCGGCGATCTCTGTCTCGTCAGCCATGCCGGTTGAGATGATCATCGGTTTACCGGTTTGCGCGGCATAGCGAATCAAGGGCAAATCAATCGCCTCGAACGAGGCAATTTTATAGGCAGGAGCGTTAAGATCTTCGAGCAAATCAATCGCTGAGCAATCAAAAGGCGAGGAGAATAAGGTGATGCCTTCTTTTCTGGCGTGATCAAATAACGGCTTGTGCCATTCAAACGGGGTTTGTGCCCAGCGATATAGCTGGTGGAGACTATAACCATCCCACAGTCCGCCTTTGATCTGAAACTCATCGTGGTCGCAATCAAGGGTAATGGTATCGGCGGTATAGCTTTGCATTTTGACGGCATCGGCACCGCAGGCTTTGGCCATGGAAATGGTTTGTTTGGCAAGCTCAAGGCTACCATTATGGTTCGCCGACATTTCGGCAATGATATAGGGAGGATGCTGGGGACCGATCAAACGGCCTGCAATCTTAATGTCGTTGTTCATAAACCGCATCGATATTCAGTTTGGTTTGAAGGGCGCTGGCGCCTTGCTGCCACTCATCAGCGGACAAAGACAGGCACACAATCTCGACTGTCTTTCCCTCAGGTAGGGAAAAGGTGCGTTGCCGACTTTGCGGCGTTTCATGAAAGCCAAAGCGTTGATGTAGCCGAACTACCCCCTGATTATGACTGAGCACTTCACAGTTCAATTGGGTCACGCCCAAGGTTTCAAATGCTAAGCTTAATGCGCCAAACTCCATGAGCGCACCGCTCCCACGTGGTGCATCGGGGGCGGCATAGAAAGCCCAGATTGCACTTGTCCTATTCTCGCTATCGAGGTCAAGATTGACCACGCCAAGTGGCTTGTCCGGTTGGCCGTCTACGCGTTTGTAAACGATATAGAAATAACGGTGTGTGTTGGCGAGCATATGGCTGAACCATGCCTTGTGCTCATCATGACTAATTTCATGCTGGGTGTACATAAACTGGCGGACAGTGGGACGATTGCGCCAATGCCATAAAGTGTCACTGTCCGCGTGACTCACCGCTTTAAAAATCAGTTGCATAAGTGATGCTCCAAGGCCGCGACCACGCGCCCTGCGCCTTTTCCATCAGTGATCGCTGGTAGGGTAGGAAGCTGATGCCAGTTTGCCGCAAGGTGCTGCAGTGCAGATGCGTAATCTTGCCAGCGGGTGTGCTCACCGCGTCCTAAGTATTGATAGCCCGGCTGTCCGGCGAGATACTCGGCCATGGCGTGTTGGTTTTCCGCCACACATACCAAGGTACTAGGCACTCCCAAGCAGCTGCGCTCAATGGCAGTAACGCCGGCGGCTCCAAATGCGTAGCGTGCCCGTGCCATGTGGGCATCAAAGTCCGACAGTGCTTCCACCACACGAACCCCATCGGGGACAGGCGCTTTACACAATGCGTCGCGGTCTGGGTTGCGCCGGCCGGTGACAATTAACAGTGAGAAAGGCAGCCTCTCGATCTTCTGCTCTTGTTCTAGGTGTTTCACCGCGTCCACAAGCTTTCGGCTTTCACCGGTCGGATCCGTACCGGAGAAAAAGGCGATCACCTTATCTTCCCGCGGCGGCGGAGAGTGATGCAAGGCGGCAAATGCTGGACGCAATAGTGCATAGTCTGGTCCCAATAAGCATTGGGTCTGTGGATTTAAAAGCTTTGACGCGTAGCGCGTAGTCAGGTCAGGCCAAGGGTTTTGATCGAGCAAAAACGCGCAATCGTGGGGCCTATTGGCTAAATCATCAACCACCATCACCGGACAGCCCAATTGGGTGTGAATCGATTGTTCCCAGTGGGCATTGAGGGCGTAATGATCCACCACCATCAAATCCACCGGCTGGTTAGCCACGTATGCGGTTGTCTCTTCGGCATCTTGCTGCTGGCTCACACCAAGCCAGTCGGTGTTACTAAGCGAGTTTTTGGGGGCAGGCAACACCGCCACCGTTAAGCCTTGCTCTTGGCTGACCGCTATCAAGTTACCGGGCAGATCGCGACATACCAAGGTTACCTGATGACCCGACGTTTGTAGCATGTTAGCCAACACGTGCATGCGGCTGACGTGCCCGGTGCCTATCGCTTGGGAGGCATCGACTCGAATGGCAATATGGCTCATAGCAAGGCTTGTTGCTCCAACAGTTGATACATTAGTTCAGCGCGTAGCCAGTCATCTGGCTCATCAATGTCTTGCACGCGGTAATGAGGGATCAACACAGCTTTCGAGTGGGGCGCAAAAACCGGCTCGCGCGCTAAAAACGCACTTGGCGTGCCCCAGTAAAACATTCCCGCATCGTGGTACGCCGGTTGTAGGTCTTGTGAGCGCGTAGTGAAGTGCTCCGGCCATAACATGCTGACACTGCCATCGGCATCGACATGAATACTGCGCTGAATCGGAAAGGCGTAGCGGGTGGCGGCAAAACTGTATTTGACGGTGTCGCCGTCCAGTAACGCTAAGCCTTGGCGCAAGTCATCCGCGGTGACAAAGGGTGTGGTAGCATACAGGCAGCATACCGCGTGCAAAGGCGTTTGCTGTGGCGACTGATTAAGCCACTGGATCGCATGCTCAAGCACATCCAAGGTCGTGGCGTGATCACCGGCAATCTCTGCGGGACGTACAAAAGGCACCTCAGCCCCTGCATCGCGCGCCACACTGGCAATGTCCTCGCAATCGGTGGAAACCAAGACGCGATCGAATAGCCCACTTTGACGTGCTGTCGCAATGGCATAGGTAATAATGGGCGCCCCGTTAAACCGTTTGAGGTTCTTGCCCGGAATGCGTTTGCTGCCACCGCGGGCGGGAATAATACATACATTCATCGGTCACGCATCCTCAATGGCTTTTTGTAGCGCAGCAATCACCGTATCTTGCTGTTGCTCGGTTAAATCGGGGTAAAGCGGTAAAGTGAGTGCCCCCGCGTAATACTGCTCGGCAAGCGGGAAGTCTCCGGGCTGGAAGCCCTGTGCCTGATAGTAAGGTTGCGTATGCACAGGAATATAGTGCACGTTCACGCCAATGCCTTGCACACGCATAGCCTCAAAAACGGTGCGGCGTGTGTCGGCGTGATCAAGCTCAATCAAATACAAATGCCATGCCGACTCAGGATCTAAAATGGGTCGCTTAACGGGCAAATCCGCCAGCGCTTGGTGGTAGCGTTCAGCGAGTGCAAACCGTCTGGTGATAAAGGAACGAAGCTGGGTTAATTGTGAACGGCCAAGCGCGGCATGAATATCCGAGAGGCGATAGTTCATCCCCAATGCATGCTGTTCATACCCCCAAGGTGGCAGGGCAGCGTGGCTGTCTTCTGCATCACGGGTGATCCCGTGGCTACGCAACTGACGCAGCGCTTTCGCCAATGTGGCATGTTGGGTGGTGGCAACCCCGGCTTCTCCCGCGGTAACCACTTTGACCGGATGAAAACTAAATACGCTAATATCGCTGTACTGGCATCCACCCACCGCCGCGCCTTGATAGTGGGCACCCATAGCATGTGACGCATCCTCAATAATGGCCACCTGATAACGCCTAGCGAGCGCGGCAATCTCAGCCATTGGTGCACTGGCACCGGCCATATGTACCACCACCAGCACCTTGGGTAAGGTGTGAGTAGCAGCCGCTTGCGCCAGTTTTTTCGCGAGCTGCTGAGGGCATAGGTTACGCGTGTGCGGGTCGATATCGACAAAATCCACTTCGGCACCACAGTATCGACCACAATTGGCTGACGCGACAAAGGTAATGGGCGAGGTCCATAAACGATCGCCTGGGCCTAACCCTAACGCCAGACAAGCGAGATGCAGGGCAGATGTGGCGCTATTGACGGCGACCGCATGCGCAGCCCCGGTGAGTTCGGCGACGGCGGCTTCAAAAGCCGGAACTTGCGGGCCTTGGGTCAGATAATCACTTTTTAGCACCTCAAGCACAGCGGCGTAGTCTTGCTCACTAAGATGCTGCTTTCCGTATGGGATCAACGCCATACTCCTTTACTGCTCGGCGTCGAGTTGCAAAATGGCCTCGACGGTTAACACATCTGGGTTAGTGCCTGATTGATACTCAAAGCCCTCTGGCACGGGCTGTCCTTTTTCGCCCAACGCATTTTCTCGGTAGTCATAATCGGCGTCGTAGAACTTAATGGTTGGGCAAATCACGTAATGTTCGGCAAATTCGAGCGTCAGATGGGCATCGTCAGCCGGACACATCACTTCATGCATTTTCTCGCCGGGACGAATGCCTATTACCTTGACGGGCGTGTTCGGGGCATAGGCGCTGGCGAGATCCGTCAGACGAACCGATGGGATCTTAGGAACAAATATTTCTCCGCCATACATGCGCGAAAAGTTTTTCAGCACGAAATCCACCCCTTGCTGCAAGGTAATCCAAAAGCGGGTCATTTCAGGGTGAGTAATGGGCAAATGATCCGCGCCTTCCGCTGCCTTTTTCTTAAACAAAGGCACCACAGAGCCGCGCGAGCCGACCACATTGCCATAGCGCACTACCGAAAAACGTGTCTTTTGGCCCCCGGTCATATTGTTAGCGGCGACAAACAATTTATCTGAACACAGTTTGGTGGCGCCATAGAGATTATTGGGGCTGGCGGCTTTATCGGTCGAGAGCGCAATCACCTTTTCCACCCCGTTGGCAATCGCAGCGCGAATCACATTCTCTGCGCCGTGAATGTTGGTCTTGATACATTCCATCGGGTTGTATTCGGCGGCAGGTACCTGCTTGAGTGCAGCAGCATGAATCACATAGTCAATGCCTTGCATCGCTTGCATTAAACGATCGCCATCACGCACATCGCCGATAAAATAGCGCATGCAAGGGGCGTTAAAGGTTTGCTGCATTTCATATTGCTTGAGCTCATCGCGAGAGAGCACCACGAGGCGACGTGGTTGATAGCGTTCAAGCAGGGWGCGGACATACTTTTTACCAAAAGAACCAGTACCGCCGGTGATCAGAATGGATTTGCCGTTAAACATAGGACGCCTTGTCACTAACTGTCGGGAATACAGGCAGTTTAACTGATCTGAGCAGGATTTGGCGATCTGCTAGGGCCATGACGCGCGATTAAGCGACATCAAGCGGTTTTATTTTTTCTACCTCGTGTTTAATTGATTGCGACGCCTCCCAAAGATCAACGGCCCTTTGCCCATTGAGCCAAAACTCAGGCGAGTTACCAAACAAACGTGCGAGACGAAGCGCCAGCTCCGGGCTCACGGCTTTACGCTCATCCAATACGGCAGTCATCGATTGACGAGAAACGCCCAAAGCGTCAGCCAATTGTTCTACGCTTAAGCCGTAATCAGGCAGAAAGTCTTCGCGCAACATGGCTCCGGGATGCGTCGGTTGGCGTTTCATTCCAGCTGTGTTGAAAATCGTCATCACTGTTACCTCATTAGTGGTAGTCGCAATCGTGCCTGCGTTGTCTATCTAAATATAGCGATATCCACGGTATCTACCCCGAACTATTTTAGGATCGGCCTATATGATCACAGCCAGAGGTGATCGTCAAACCGATCCTTTTTTGGTTAAAAAATGTTCGCGATCTCGCCCTGGGAGTGTATCCGATCAGATGCTAGCTTATTAATTTAGTTTAATCGAATTAAAAAATAAATAATCTAGAATTATTTACAAACCCAAAATTCTATCGATTACACGGATGGAAAAATAAAAAAATAAAAACCACCATAGAAGAAGATAAACATGATKAATGTCACTAAGCCAGCAAAAAAATGCGATTTATTTTCATGATAACTAATCCATCCACCAGCAAAAAATATTTCTTTTGTTACAAAAGCACATATTAAATTTAACAGCGACAACGCAAAAGCAATAAAAAATAGTATTTCCATTATTCACCTTGTTTTATAAAATCTAAAATAGATAGAAGCATTTTTCCTTAACATATTAATTTGAATAACTGATTAACGATTTCTATCAATCCAGAAATAGACACTGAGAGAATAAAGCCCATAGTCTGGGGGCAAGCCAGCACGAATAGAATATCCACCTATTCCGAGATTTCACCCAACTGCTAGTCCGCGCTGACTGTTGCCGGAACCGGAGTTGAAGTCACTAAAAACATAACTACTAAAGTTAGTGGCAGGCCAAAGTAAATCATCATTTTCAGCGTTAGCAGAATAAGATGTTACAAAAGCTAATAATAGTAAGAGGGGTTTCCTTTTCCTCGTAGAATAGCCTTCCTTTATATTTTATTTCTATATCTAGGAGCTGTTGATTTTTTGTGTTCATTTCTACTGCGTTATCGGATTTTCATATAGGCTAGCTACACGTCAAAATCTCGTCTTTGTATAAACTTCCTACAAAGTGTTATAAAATCTAGATAGAAAGGTCAATAGCTCCTGGTAACAAGTTTATTATTTTTTGTGAGGTTATATTTCTCTATGTTTAGTACATTACATTAATCAACAATCTCGAACATTTCCAAACCAAAACTTTTCGACCAACAATACCCGAACATTGAATAAATAAACATGTAATTTACATAATACTGCGAGCTAAAAATGTTATATAACATTTTCCTTAAATGTCAGCATTTAAGCCATGATTGGGCTAGACCGCGAGCGCTTTTTGACCCAAAAGATCGGTTTGACTAGGCGTTGTTGTTCAAGTTAGTCACCTAACTCACTGATAAGAGTGAGGTTGTTCCCATCAGTCAACTTGGCAACTAACAGGCATATCGAGTTGATTGACTTTGTTCATCACTTTCATGTTGGCCAATGCTTCGCCAACTTGTGCATCGTAATTACGTAGTGTCAGCTGAGGGCTGAGTAACTTTTTGTATTGAGACATCCCTGTTTCTGACAGAGATCGTTGGTGGTAACCCGCTTCTCGTTTCTAGTCTTCCAAGTCAGCGGATTTCAAGGCGTTGACGGCTGCATTGCGCCCCCAGTAACCCGCATTGCTGTGCGGTGGAATGACCGGTTTAATGCCTTTCCCCTGTGACCGATCTTGAGGCTTTGATGGTCTGATCGCCGCTAGAGTGGCAAGTTCAATCATTTAGGAAACAGCGCCGTTTTAAGCGACCGACTACAACTTAAAAAGCGCCGCATGTGGGCGGCGCTGGAGGGACCATGTTTACGCTAACGCGTGCGTGGGCGTTAGCCTTGATGGCGAGAGGCGAGGACTTCGGTCACTTGATGGAGGCTAAGCTCTTGGTCTTGCAGCAATACCAACAGGTGATAGAGCAAATCGGCGCTTTCGTTTAATAGCTCGGCTTTATCGCCTGCCGTGGCAGCGAGGGCGACTTCGACCCCTTCTTCCCCCACTTTTTGCGCGATACGCTTGGTGCCTTTGGCAAATAAGCTTGCGGTGTAAGAGTCATCAGGCGCGGCATCTTTGCGGCTGGCAAGCACTTGCTCTAGGCTCGATAAAAAGCCGGGCCCCGTGTGTGGCGGTTTATTGTCACTGTCAAAGCAGGTGGTCGTGCCGAGGTGACAGGTGGGCCCGTGTGGTGTCGCCGTGACCAACAAGGTGTCTTGATCGCAATCGAGTGCAATGTGCTCAAGGCTTAATACATGGCCGGAGCTTTCGCCTTTTACCCAAAGGCGTGATTTACTGCGTGACCAAAAGGTGACGCGACCGGTTTCGAGCGTCGCGTTCAGTGCATCGGCATTCATGTAGCCCAGCATCAATACTTGGCCGCTATCGCTGTGTTGGATAATCGCAGGCACCAAGCCGGCGTTTTTCTCCCAATCGATACGTTCTACCCACGTCGCCGTCATACTCTTACCTCGATCCCTTGTTGCTTTAGTACTTGTTTTAATTCGCTTATTGCGATGATTTGCTTGTGAAACACCGAGGCGGCCAGTGCGCCATCGACATTCGCTTGTAAAAAGGCGTCGGCGAAATGCGAAATTTCACCGGCACCGCCGGAGGCAATCAGGGGTACCTGACAGCGCTCTCTTACCATTTTGAGTTGGGTTAAGTCATAGCCTTGGCGCACGCCATCGCGGTTCATCATATTGAGTACGATTTCGCCTGCGCCTCGCTGTTGGACTTCTTCAACCCACGCGGCCGTTTGCCAAGGCGTAGCCTGAGTGCGGCTTTCATCGCCGGTAAATTGATAGACGTGATATTTCCCGGTCGCTTCATCGAAGAAGGAATCAATCCCGACCACCACGCACTGCACGCCAAACTTATTGGCCAGCCGTGTGATCAAATTCGGATCGGCCAAGGCCGGTGAGTTAATGGATATCTTATCCGCGCCGAATTCCAAGATTTGCTGGGCATCGGCTTCGGATTTAATCCCACCGGCGACGCAAAAGGGGATATCAATTACTTCCGCGACGCGACTGACCCAGCTTTTATCGACCACCCGGCTGTCACTGGAGGCGGTGATGTCATAAAACACCAGCTCGTCGGCGCCTTCTTCGGCGTAACGTTTGGCGAGCGGGACGATATCGCCGATGATTTCGTGATTGCGAAATTGAACGCCTTTCACTACTTGTCCGTCGCGGACGTCCAAACAAGGAATTATCCGTTTTGCCAGCATGCGATCGCCTCCTCTGCGCTAAAGTTGCCTTCCAGTAGGGCGCGGCCGACGATCACGCCTGCGACGCCAGTGTTGCGTAAGGCGCGAATGTCTTCGAGACGGCCAATGCCGCCTGATGATTGAAATGCAATGCTCGGATAGCGCTGACACAAGTCGCGATAGAGCGCCACATTGCTGCCTTGTAAGGTGCCATCGCGGGAAATATCGGTGCACAGCACATGCTTGAGCCCGACGGACAAATAATCGTCGAGGAGCGCTTCAATGGTGACGCCGGAGTCTTGTTGCCAGCCTGACACCGCCACGCGTCGCGTCCCCTCGCTGTCGATATGAATGTCGAGTGCCAATACAATGCGATCAGGGCCGTAGGTTTGCATCCAGCCTTTAACCAAATCGGGGGATTTAACCGCGGTGGAGCCGATCACTACGCGCTGCGCACCGGTGTTTAGCAGCTCAATCACGTCCATTTCGGTGCGCACGCCACCGCCAATTTGGATATTGGCAGGTGTTGATTGCAAAATCTCGGTGATTAAATCGACCTGACGTGCGGTCGGATCTTTAGCGCCGGTTAAATCCACGAGGTGCAGCCAATCTGCTCCCGCTTGATGGTAACGTGCAAACTGCTCACGCGGGTAAAAACCGTAGTCGGTTTTTTGCTGATAATCTCCTTGATAAAGGCGTACCACTTGGCCGTCTATCAAATCGAGTGCTGGTATAATCATCCTTGCTTACATCTCCAAAAAATTTTGAATCAAACGCGCGCCTACTTTGCCCGAACGCTCGGGGTGAAACTGAACCCCGAAGTAATTGCCTTGATTGATGGCCGCACTGAACGCATGGCCATAATGACATTGTGCCAAGGTGTAATCACCGACCGGCATCGCGTAACTGTGGACAAAGTAAAAGTGGCTGCCTGCGGGAATGCCATCGAATAAGGGATGGTCATTGACGGTGGCAACTCGGTTCCACCCCATGTGGGGCAGAGGCTGCCCTGCGGTATCCATCAGCTTGGTGGGTGCGGGGATGTGGCCGAGGCACTCAACGGGGCTATCGCCTTCATCGGAGTGCGTCCCCAACATTTGCATACCAAGACATATTCCCAGCAGCGGTTGCTCTACTTGCTTAACCAAATCTACCAAGCCGCGCTCGGTGAGGTTTTTCATCGCCTCGCTGGCCGTGCCGACGCCGGGCAAAAAGAGTTTATCTGCCCCTAGCACCACGTCCGGATCGCGGCTTAGTGTCGCTTGATAGCCGAGACGCTCGACAGCAAAGCGCACTGAGGCCACATTGGCGCAGCCGGTATCGATAATGACAGTCTGTTTGCGCATTACAGCACTCCTTTACTGCTTGGCAGGGCGTCGCCTTCGACCTTGATGGCTTGACGCAAGGTGCGGCCAAAGGCTTTAAATAAGCTTTCCACCAAGTGGTGGGTGTTTTCGCCCGACACCGTCAGGTGCAGAGTACAGGCCAAGGTGTCGGTCAATGAGCGGAAGAAGTGTCCAACCATTTCGGTCGACATATCGCCCACTTGTGGCTGTGGGAATCTGGCCTCAAATTTCAAATAGGGACGTCCGGACAAATCCAATGCACATTGCGCCAAGCATTCATCCATCGGCAGGCTAAACCCAAAGCGGCCAATACCGCGTTTATCTCCCAGCGCCCGTTTGAGTGCGTCGCCCAACGCGAGGGCGGTATCTTCAATGGTGTGGTGGTCGTCGATGTGCAAATCGCCTTTAACGCGAACGTTGAGCTGAAAGCCGCCGTGGGTGGCGATTTGATCCAACATGTGGTCAAAAAAGCCCAGTCCGGTTTCAATGCGGCTGCCGCCACTCTTATCCAGGTTAACATCCACCTGAATATCGGTTTCTTTGGTGGTGCGAGTGACACTGGCCAGTCGCGGCTGCTGGGTTAGACGCTCGACAATCTGTGGCCAGCCCATCACGTCACGTTGATATTTGATGCCTTGTAGCGCCATATTGTTCGCTAAGGTGATATCGGCGTCGCGATCGCCAATCACCGCCGATTGGGCGAAATCAATTCGGCCTTGCTGTAGATAGTCTTTCACCAAGCCTAGTTTGGGTTTGCGACAGCTACAGTCATCGCTATCAAAGTGCGGGCAAATCAGTACGTCTTCAAAATCGATCCCTTGTGAGCGAAACAGGGCCATCATCATGTTGTGTGGCGCATCAAAGTCCGCTTGCGGGAAGCTCTCGGTTCCCAGACCATCTTGATTGCTCACCATCACCAAGGTGTAACCCGCCGCTTGCAGGCTGAGTAGTGCAGGGATCACGTCCGGCTCAAAGGCCAATTTATCCAGACGATCCACTTGATAGTCTTCAGGCGGCYCCACAATTAAGGTGCCATCACGGTCAATAAATAAAATCTTGTCTTTCACAGTGGTTGTCCTTATTCACTGAGTTGCTGGCGGATAAAGGCCAGCACTTTTTCACATTCGTCACGGTTACCAATGCTGATGCGCAAGCTGTTGGCAACGGCGGTCTGACGCACAATCATGCCGGCACGCCCTAAACGTGCGAACACCGCGTCAGCGTCATCTAGCGTGATGAGCAGATAATTACCAAAGCCCGGATGCACCTCGACGCCGGGTAGCATACTGAGGCCGGCTTGCAGGTAGGCACGGTTGGCGGTTAAGTCTAAAACTTGATATTTCATCCGCGCTAAACCGGCCTCGGAGAGTGCTTGTTCGGCAATGTCTGCTACGGGGACCGGCACGGGATATGGCGGGATCACCTTGAGCATCAAGTTAATAATCGCGGGACTGGCGAGGGTAAAGCCGCAACGCAGTCCCGCCAGAGCGAACGCTTTTGATAGGGTGCGCAAAATGGCCAGATTATCAAAGCGTGCGAGCAAGTCGGTGCAGGTCGCTTCTGGACTAAATTCAATATAGGCTTCATCCAGTACCACAATCGCGCGATCTTGAGTGTGGGTGAGTAGCGCTTCAATATCGTCGCGGTTAATCAGATTGCCGGTCGGATTATTGGGGCTACACACGAAGATAAGCTTGATGTTGGCATCTGCCTCCAATGCGCTATCAATCCCTGCCATGTCCAGCTGCCAGTCGGCGGTGAGCGGCACTTGGGTGGTGGCGATCCCTTGATTTTCCGCACTGACCGCATACATGCCATAGGTAGGTGGACAAATCAGCACACTATCTTGGTTTGGCTCGCAAAAGGCACGCAGCAACAAATCAATCCCTTCATCGGCGCCACGAGTGGTGATGACTTGGTTCGTTTCGACGCCTGCATAATCCGCATAGGCATTAATCAATGATACCGGCTGGCAGCTGGAGTAGCGATTGAGTCCCTGACCGCTTACGGTGTAAGCGTTGTCAAAGGGTGACTCGTTGGCATTGAGCCAGACATCCCCGCTACCGCCGATACGGCGGGCTGACTGATAGGGAGTAAGCGCTTGTACTTGCTCACGGGCGAGTTTTTCGATGCTCATGCTAACGGGTCCTCTGAGGCTTGAGTTTGTTGTAGTTTAGTGAGACGAATTTCGACCGCTTGGCGGTGTGCATCCAAGCCTTCTGCTTCGGCAATACGCATCACTGTTGGGCCCAGTGCTTGCAAACCGGTGTCACTAAGCTGTTGCACTGTCATTCGCTTGGAAAAGTCGGCCAGCCCAAGGCTGCTGTAGGTGCGCGTATAACCATAAGTGGGGAGCACGTGATTGGTGCCAGAGGCGTAATCACCCACTGACTCGGGCGAGTATGCGCCCAAGAAAATCGAGCCAGCATTATCCAATAGGGGTAATAAATCTCTTGGCTGTTGAGTTTGCACAATCAAGTGCTCCGGTCCATAGCGGTTAGAAATCGACACGCACTGAGTGAGGGTGTCGGCAATAATAATTACACTGCTGCCCAGCGCTTGCTTGGCAATCTCTGCACGGCTTAACGTCGTTAACTGTTGCTGCACTGCATCTGCCACTTTCTCTGCCATCTCGGGCGCAGGCGTCACCAGCACCACTTGCGAATCGGGGCCGTGCTCCGCTTGGCTGAGTAAATCGGCGGCAACAAAGTCTGGATCCGCGCCGGCATCGGCAATCACTAACACTTCCGAGGGGCCGGCAGGCATATCCATGGCCGCACCATTGGCAGCAAGGCTCACTTGACGTTTGGCTTCGGTGACATAGGCATTACCCGGGCCAAAGATTTTATCCACCTTGGTTACGCTTTGAGTGCCAAAGGCCATCGCCGCCACCGCCTGTGCGCCGCCCAGAGTATAGATTTCATCAATCTCGCACAGTTTGGCACAGTATAAAATCTCATCGGCTACCGGCGGTGGGGTACACAGCACCACTTTACGGCAGCCTGCAATTTGCGCGGGTACGCCCAGCATCAATACGGTCGAGGGCAAGGGCGCGCTACCGCCAGGAATATACAGCCCCACGCGGTTAATCGGGCGAGTGATGGAT
>NZ_MUFL01000064.1:0-21197 GCF_001995355.1 Salinivibrio sp. PR919
TATCTATATAAATCAGAATCATAAAACAAGACACACCTCTCAAAAATCCAATCAAATACAGGCTTTTTGTAACAAAATCTATACAAACAAAAAATAAAAAGCCTTGTAAATATTGTTATCTATAAGCCACGTTTGATCGACGAGCAGCACGCTCGTCTTCCTATTAAGCCGTTGGGGAGAAAGGAATCTTTCAACAAAAAATAGGGCAATAAAAATGAAATTATCCAAGTTGACTTGGTTAGTCACCACAGGGGTTTTTGCAAGCACACCCGCACTTAGCGCAGAGCTAATTAATGTGACCGATGACACCGTTCTGAGTCAGGTTCTCGACCAACCAATCGGTGTATACGCCCCAATGGGCTCCTCAGCCAACCCGCTAGGTTTTAAAGAAGTAAAACGCGTCACGCTGCCTAACGGTAAAGTCAAAGTTCGCTATCAGCAAACCTACCAAGGCGTTCCTGTACTAGATACCAATGTGGTTGCTACTGAAAAAGCCGGAAAACGCAGCAATGTTTACGGCACTATGGCACAAGGCCTTACTGAAGACATCATGACAGTCGCGCCTGCACTGAATAGCCAAGATGCCTTAGGGGCTGCGAAGGCACACTTCACACAGAGCCAGACCACCCTCACCTCGGCTCCCTTTGAAAATGAGAACACCAGACTGGTTGTTCAACTCGATGAAAATCAAAAAGCACAGCTCGTGTATATTGTGGATTTCTTCGTCGCCGCCGAAGAGCCTAAGCGTCCTTTCTATATGGTTGACGCGGAAACCGGTGAAATCATTAGCCAGTGGGATGGGATCAATCATGCAGCTGCCGGTGGTACTGGTCCGGGGGGAAATGAAAAAACGGGCCAATATTTGTACGGCACGGACTATGATGACTTCCCCGTCGATAAAGTGGGCGATGTGTGTACCATGGAAACCGACAACGTCAAAACGGTTAACCTGAACCACGGCACATCAGGCACCAACGCATTTACATACCCATGTCCAGATGGTACCAACTATAACGATACAAAATACACTAACGGCGCATACTCCCCGCTGAATGACGCGCATTACTTTGGTCATGTCGTTTTCAATATGTACAAAGATTGGATGAACACGGCGCCATTGACCTTCCAGTTGACGATGCGTGTCCATTACAGCAAGGATTATGAAAATGCCTTCTGGAACGGCAGCTCAATGACGTTCGGTGATGGTCAATCAACGTTTTATCCATTGGTTGATATCAACGTTAGCGCCCACGAAGTCAGTCACGGTTTCACAGAGCAAAACTCTGGATTGGTATACCGCAACATGTCGGGTGGTATTAACGAAGCATTCTCTGATATCGCCGGTGAAGCGGCTGAGTTCTACATGCATGGTGATGTGGACTGGATTGTCGGTGCGGATATCTTCAAAGGTTCGGGCGGTTTGCGTTACTTTGAACAGCCTTCGCGCGATGGCAAATCGATTGACCATGTCGATCAATACTACTCAGGCATGAACGTGCACTATTCAAGCGGTGTCTTTAACCGTGCCTTCTATCTCCTTGCGAATAAGCCAAACTGGGATGTCCGCAAAGGTTTTGAAGTCTTCACCGTTGCCAACCAACTTTACTGGACAGCCAATAGTACGTTTGATGAAGGTGGTTGTGGTGTCGTTAAGGCCGCAAAAGATCTCAACTACAACGAAGCCGATGTGGTTGCAGCCTTTAATACCGTGGGCGTTAATACCTCTGCCTGTTCTGACGACAACTCAGGTTCTGTGTTACTCCCTAACGAACCAAAAACCGGTTTGAGTGGTAGTCGTGGTTCTTCTGAGCTCTTCACTTTCACTGTTGATAGCAACCGTTCGGTAAAAGTCACCATGAGTGGTGGTACAGGCGATGCCGACTTATATGTAAAAGCTGGTAGCGCCCCCACCACAAGCGATTGGGACTGCCGTCCTTTTGACTATGGCAATGAAGAATCATGCACTGTCAACGCAAAAGATGACGAAATCTACCATGTGATGGTTCGCGGCTACTCTAACTACTCGGGTGTGAGCTTAGTTCGCAACTAATTACTCACCGTCCTCAGCGCCGCTTTCCCAAAGCGGCGCTTTTTTGTCCACCATTTACCCGAAAAACGCTAACTTCATAGACAGTTCATAACGTGCTTAGCTTTTTGCACACCAAGCGCTATCTTTCTTTTTCCATAAAAAGCTCAAATAACGCAAATAAAAACATAATTTTAAGATCAGTTTTATTTCGCACATAACCAAGCCAAAACGCTGAATGTCGATCATTTCTCTCAGCGTTTTGTTTGTCGTCTATGCTGAAGTAAGGGCTCAAAAATCGGAGGGACTATGCTCAAGCACTTGTTCACCATGGCATTATCGCTTTGCATTATGGTATCTGCTAGCGCACGCGCCGACGTCCTCACCATGCCATCGCTTGAGTGGCCCCCCTACTCGGGCAATAGCCTGCCTGAACAAGGCGCATCGGTTGCAGTTGTTAGGGCCGCAGTTGAAGCAATGGGACACGAACTCAATGTTGAGTTTTATCCTTGGTCTCGCACCGTGTACTTGGTCAAAAACGATACCCAATATGCGGGGTATTTTCCCGAATATTACTACGAGACTGACGAGTTACTCTTTTCCGACCCGATAGGAACTGGACCCCTTGGTTTTGTCGAAAACACCAATCAACCGATTGAATGGTCCTCGTTGGATGATCTGGCTTCACACACGATAGGCGTGGTGCGAGGCTATGTGAACACACCAGAGCTGGATGCGCGGATTGCCAATGGCACGCTTAAATCATCTGCTGTGACGAATGACACGCAGAATTTACAGAAAGTCGGTCGCGAACGTCTTCCACTTGCGGTCATCGACGCCAACGTGCTGGCTTATCTTAAAGAAAATGACCCTGCACTGAGTGCTGTGAAAGACAAGCTACAGATGAACAAGAAGCTTCTTGTCGACAAAAAACTCTACATTGCCTTTGCCGACAATGAAGAGGGACGAAAATGGCGTGACATCGTCAATGAAGGCCTGAAAAAAATTGATATCGAACAGATTATGCAAAGCCACCTAGGCAACTAGGAGGCGCTGCACCAAAGTTAAGTGGGAAAGCACTGCTGTACCACTGGGCGTGGAAATAGATGGAAGATGAACGCTATGTTTAAAAGTCTGAAAGCAATATTTGTAACGCAAGTAGTTATTGCTGTTTCGGTCGTGTTGGGGATCTCCAGCTACATTGATTACCAAGACACCAAGCAGGAACTCAATAGCGCACTTGTCGCCACAGTGGACAACGCAACCAATCGTATGAAGCTGAGCTTGCCCAAAGCAATTTGGGATTTTGACCTTGAAGCGGCCAAGCTCTCGATCTCCGCCGAGTTAAAAGCCCCCGACATTAAAGGCGTTCGGGTGTTAGATAACCAAGGCGAAGCCATCCTGTTTTTACGCCTCGGACCTCCCTCAGAAGATGGAGAAAAGCGTCCTCCCGTCGATATTGGCGCCGATCAGCAGGCTTACTATGAAGCCATGCCTAAAGAAGAGAGTGAACTGTCTTTCACCGAGTACGGGGAGACTAACAAAGTCGGTACGGTACAGGTATTTTATAACACTGACCGCTTAGAAGCGGCCCTCGCCGATACCCTGTATCGCAATATTATCGAGCTGCTTGTACTTGATGCGGTGATGATTGTGTTTTTGATCTTAGCCCTGACCGCGACCGTGGTGAAACCACTTAACGACCTCACCGAACGCGTCCGCGAACTGGCCAGTGGCGATGGCGATCTCTCCAAAGTGATCCCGGAGCCAAAATATAAAGAATTCGCGAAGATCACTGAGCACATCAACCACTTTACCGCGTCTTTGCGCGAGATCGTCAACGAAGTGACGCAAGCTTCTATCAATTTGGCTGAAGTCGCAGCACAAAGCGGACAGATGGCACGGACAAACGCCGAGCGCCTCGAGCAACAAAAACAAAGCCTTTCTACTGTTGCAGCAGCAGCGACTGAGATGAATCAGTCGATTGCAACCGTTGCTGATACCGCGAACGACGCTGCAAGCCACGCGCAGGGGGCAACTGATTTGGTCAATCAGGTGTATCACACCATCGAAAGCTCTGCGTCTGAAATTATCAACATGCGTTCTGAGATGGAGAACGTCAACGCCGAGATGCACAAGCTGCTAGAGGAAGGCGAGAAGATCTCCGATGTGGTGAACGTAATTAATGATATTTCCGAGCAAACCAACCTACTCGCCCTCAACGCAGCGATTGAGGCGGCCCGCGCTGGTGAGCAAGGTCGCGGTTTTGCTGTGGTTGCCGATGAAGTGCGTAGTCTCTCAGTCAAAACCAGTGAATCGACCGAGCAGATTCAATCCAACATCAAATCATTGAGCGAAGCGACTGAGTCAGTGGAGAAAGAGATCAAACGTATCGGTAGCATCTTAGAAAGCACTGCCGGTCGAGTGTCTGAGTCGCAAGAGTCGGTCAGCCAAGTGCGCGAAACCATCACCGATATTTCCGAGCGTAGTGGACAAATCTCGCAAGCAACTGACGAACAACGTCAAGCCATTGATGAAGTCAGTCAAGCGATCAACGAAGCGTCAGACGCCACGAATTATGTGACCGAAGGTGCGCAAGATAACGCGGCTCGAACAGACAAAGTGCTGGAGCTGAGTGAAAACATTAAAGGACAGATGGGTAAATTTAAAACATAACAATCTGGTACATCACAAGGAGCGACAATGAAAAAGATATTTACAGTTGGCTTACTGTTTCTTTTGATGGTACCAGGGGTGATGGCGCGCACATTAACAGCCGCCCAAGACCCTTGGCCGCCGTTTGTAACGTCTGATGCCTCCATGCCCGGTATCTCGGTTGAGTTATTAACCGAAGCGATGAAAACGCAAGGCTATGACGTTGAGTTCAAAAACATGCCTTGGGCACGCGCGCTAGATTCGGTAAGTAAAGGCACCATCGATTTGCTGCCGGCCACTTGGTACACCGAAGCTCGCACTGATTTTTTACACTACAGCGATTCTTATCTCACCAATGAGCTGACATTTATCAAGCGCGCCGTTGACAGCTTCCAATTTTCCGACCTTAGTGGGCTAGACGGAAAAACGGTTGGTATCATCCGCGACTATGGGTATGGCGATGCGTTTCTTGCCTCAGACAGTTTTGATAAGCCAGAAGCGAATAACCTAGTCACAAATTTGAAGAAATTACTCGCTAATCGTATCGATCTCACCTTAGAAGACAAGGTTGTCGCGCTGTCCGTGATGAAAGAAGAAGGTATGGACGCAAATGCGTTTGCGTTTACGAATAAGCCCCTGTCATCGAAACCGCTTCACGTCACCTCCGGTAAAGCGAATCCAGACGGTGCGCTATTTATTAATGCCTATAACAAAGGACTCGAAGCAATAAAAGCCAACGGGACATTCGATAAAATCGTTGAAAAATATGGCATTAAGTGATCGAAAGTAAAAATATCGGATACACTAAAAGAAGGGATGCACCAGCCCCTTCTTTTTTATTTGTAGGGTGTGCGATGCTTTTTAAGCGACAATTCAATCGATGGTTTTTAGTGTTCACATTAGGCTTTGCGCTACTTGCTGGGCTGGCCATTGTCAGCACGCATAATTATATCATTGAACAAGTGATTAAAGAGGAGCAAGAAGACATCAACCGTAAGGCCACACTCATTCGCTCCCGTATTGAAGCGGCGATATTTAGAGACACTTACCTCGCCGATAGCCTTGCGACCGTTGTTGCGATTGACCCCGAATTCGCCATGGCAAGTTGGGATGACGTTGCCGGTAAACTTCTCACCAAAGCCAGTTATGTGAGAAACGTTGGGCTCGCACCCAATGATGTGATTAGCCACGTCTATCCACTAAAGGGAAATGAAGCAGCGATAGGGCTCGATTTCCGCGCTCGGCCGGAACAGTATCGAACGGTACTTCGGGCAAGAAACCTCGCAGACGTTTATATTGCAGGCCCGGTAGATCTTGTGCAAGGTGGACAGGCGATTATCGCGCGCTTCCCCATTTTTTTATCTCCCATTGATAAAAGTTCTTACTGGGGTGGCGTCAGTGTCGTGATCAATTACACCAAACTGTTTGAAGAGTCGGGCCTCTTTAATCTCGCAGGGGCCTCCGTTGCCATAAAGAATACAGAAACGCTAGATTACTTTTATGGCTCGCAAGACACTTTTTTCAATGCCGACTTTGTAGTCCCCATTAGTCTCCCCAATGGCGAATGGACTTTGGCTGCGCAATATACGATTGCACAAACACCTCAAGTCAAACAATTAAGTGTATTCGTTTATGCCATCTGTATTTCCTTTGTCTTAGCAACTTACGGTATGATCGGCCTGTTTTATCGCAGCTTTTTAAAAGCGAAGGAGCAAGCGTTCCAAGACCAACTAACCACTCTGCCTAATCGTCGTTTTGCCATTGATTTGTTAGAAAAGCTCACGACTGAACGAAAGGAGTCATTCGTACTGCTGAATATCGATTTAAATGACTTTAAGTTGACTAATGACGTATACGGCCACGAAGCCGGAGATGCTTTACTCGCCCACGTGGCCTTACGCCTGCGTCAGAGTGTTCGAGCCTCAGATATTGTCGCGAGAATGGGGGGCGATGAATTTATTGCCGTACTAAGAGATGCTCGACCCGGYGATGTAAATAGTATTATCAACAGCATCAAGACCTCGGTAGAATCCCGTGCATGTGCATGGCAAACTTATAAACTCTATCCGTCATTAAGTATCGGTCACGCGCTATACGATCATGAGTCACCACAAAGCCTAGACGAAGTCATGGCTACCGCTGACCATGATATGTATCGCGTCAAGACATTGGGAAAACGTGAACGTCCCACGAAAGAAAAGATAAATTGAGCAAGCTCTGAAATAAGAATAAAAAAGAGGTGGCCACACCTCTTTTTTATCTTGGTAAATGTATCTTTAAATATCTATTGGTAGACTAATTTAAGTACTTATCCAATATCTCTTGCAGTTGGCCTGATTCACGCATTTCTTTCACACCTTCATCAAGCATTGCTTTGATAGCATTCGCTTCTGGGTGCTCTCTAGAAATCATCATGTGGAATTTATCACCACTGTTTCCAGGAATTGGCTCTACTTGCATTCCGCCAGCGAGATAATCAGTGCCTTGCGCAACTTTAAATCCAGCCAATATCTCATAACGCGCCAAGAATACATCACAACGGCCTGCTTCGGTTTTTTGCACTAATTGATCAAAGCTTTTTGCTGATTTTCTGACTTTACTGTCGTCAACACCAAAGCCTGTGTAGTTATAGCCAAGAAGGCCACACATTCTCAACCCATTTAAATCTTCTACTGAGCTTATATTCAGGCCATTAGGATTTTGGCGAGTTGAGTAGATGTAACTGGGTTGAAGAGTATAGTAGTAGTCGGTAAGTAGATAATCCCGATCACGCTCTTCATTGTACGATGCGCTCAACGCTATATCATAATTGCCTGCTTTCGTTTCTAATACGCAACGTTTCCAAGGAGGCATTTCAACCGATACGTTAACGCCTTCTTTACCGAAGATATTGTTCAGAACGTCAACATCATACCCCTCGATATTATCACCTTTTTTATAGTGGAAAGGTGGCCAGCCAGCTCCATCACCGCAGGCGCTGATAGAGGAAGTATCAAGCGCTAATGCTGGACTAGCGACGAGCGTGCCAACAAGGGCAGTTGCAGAAAGTATCGCAATTTTCATAGTGAACTCCTATTAGGAAACCTCACTCTAAGTATTGATGATATTCTCCATAACGCGACCTTAATCACTGCATTTTTTACGGATTCAATATAACTACCTCGCCAAGCTTTAACCCCTTACGTACGCGCCCTTGCTTTGTGAGCGATACCAGCCGAGTCTTGGCCTTACCCGCGTCGAGCACCTTCACATAGTTAAGTTGTCCAATTTGATAATACGCATTGCTCGGTAAGTAAAGTACAGGTTCGGCTTTTTGTGACACTGTCACTTTTGCAAACATACCCGGTAGCAAAGTATCACTCATCTCCGTGTTTGGCAGTGTCACTACAACACGATAACTGCGTGACGTGGCATCGGCGGCCGGTGTCACGGTGCGCACCACGCCCGTCAGAGTTTTATCATAGGTCGGGAGCGTAACCGTCAAAGATTGACCGATGTCGACGAAGAGTAACGCAGATTCCGCCACATTGACCGTCGCTTCAATGCTTTCAGGATTATACAGAGATAGCAGCGCCGCCCCCGGTGTTGCCGTATCACCTTGGTTGATGATCTTTTCCGTGATCACACCAGAGAAAGGCGCTCGCACCAGACTAAAACCAAATTGGGTTTCTGCCTCGTCCACCGCAGCAAGGGCGCGGCGATAATCAGACTGCGCCGTTTTTAAGCGATTTTCCGCTTCATCAAACTGAGATTGAGGCACCAGCTTTTTCGCCAACAAGGTCTCCATTCGTCGGTAGTCACTGCGCGCGGTATTCAGTTGCGATTGCGCCGAGGCCAAGGCTTGTTGCACTTGGCGAACTTTGGCACTGAGGTCGGCATTATCTAAACGCAGTAATACATCGCCTTGCTCAACGCGGTCACCGACATCAACCAACACTTCCGCGACGGTGRCCGTCATCCGCGCTGCCAGCGTGGCGTTTTGTCGTGCCACTAGCTTACCCGAGAAGATACGCGTTTGCGGCTGTTCGACCGCTTCCAGTGTTAGCGTTTTCATATCGCTTGCGACAGGTTTGAGGGGCGATTCTGACGCCACTTTCTCGGTAAAGGCGCCAGCCATCGCCAAAAATAACACCAATAACCCAGTGCCTAGCACCAGTGCGAGTAAGCCTTTTTTTGCCTTCATGCATCCTCTCCTTCTACTGATAAGCCATGGGTCGGGTGATGTTGATACGCAAGGTTGTACACCACAGGCACAACCAGCAAGGTAAACACGGTAGACGCGGCAATGCCGAAAATAATTGCCCACGCTAAGCCATTGAAAATAGGGTCGAGGGTGATAATCACATTCCCCAATAAGGTGGTGCCGGCGGTGAGCAAAATAGGCCGCATTCGCACTGCGCCCGCTTGTACTAGGGCTTCACTCAGCGCCATGCCTTGTGCAAGTGACTGTTGAATAAATTCAATTAACACCAGTGAGTTACGCACCACAATCCCTGCCAATGCAATCATGCCAATCATCGCGGTGGCGGTGAATAGCGCCGGGTTTGGGTAGCCGTTGATCTCACCGCTTAAGTCATTGAGCAACCAAAAACCCGGCATGATGCCAATCACGGTCAGCGGGATCGCGAGCATAATAATACCCGATACCGCCGGTAGCCCGGTTTGTATCAGCATCACAATAAAGACGCCCAGCAGTGCTGCGCCATAGGCAATCCCCAGATCGCGGAAGACATCAATGGTGATCTTCCACTCTCCTTCACCACTCCATACCACCTCGATACCCTCATCAACTTGCCAGCCATCACCCGCGCCATTATCCAGATAACTACGCGCTGATAGCGGGCGAGCACTATCCGATTCAGGTTGATTAAAGTCGGCCATCACATCGGCGACTACTTCGCCCGGCACGCGTCCAGTGGGTTCGGCGTACACATACACGACGGGGCGCAAGTTTTTATGATAGATAGGCTGATCAACCGGTTGCCGCGTAAAATGACCGAGCTCACTCAAGGCGACCAGCGGCTGCGGCGCATCCACCAAGGCACCTTGAATCGATTGTTTAGCCACTCCAGCCCGACCGCGTACGTGCAGTGCAAGCAGCGCATCAAGTTGATCACGGGCATCTGGCGCAAGTTGCAGCCTCACGGGCAAGGGATCCATTTCATCGGCATCCGCTAAATGGGCCAGCGTGACCCCTTGGTTCGCGGCCCTGAGCGCTTGGTTGATGTCGGCCACGGCAATACCCGACAAGGCGGCTTTTTCTTGGTCCACCACAAACTGCCAGCTCGATAAAGGCCCTTGAATACTGGTGCTCACTTCTGACACCAAGGCTTCACGCTTTAATCGCTCGGCCACCTGCGTCGCTTGCGCTTGCAGGGTTGAATACGGCGTGCTTGGTGAGCCATACACTTCCGCGACAATGGTTGCCAGCACAGGCGGCCCCGGCGGCATTTCCACTAATTGCACCTCGGCATCATATTTTGCTGCGATGGCTTCTAATTCATCACGCATGCGCGTGACCAAGCCATGCGATTGCAACGTGCGCCGGTGCTTATCCACCAGCACCACACGCAGTTCACCCTGGTAAGGCGCTTGGCGAGTAAAGTAATGGCGCACCATGCCATTAAAATCCATCGGTGAGGCGATCCCGGCAAAGCCGGATACCGACACCACCTCGGCTTGCGTGTGTAGATAACGGTTCATCTCTCGCAGCACGTTGGAGGTATCAACATGATTGGCGGTTTCCGGCAAATCCAGTACTACCTGAAACTCGTTTTTATTATCATACGGCAAGAGTTTGAGTGGCACGAAGCGCAAAGCAGGCAGCAAGGCGGCGATGACGAACAACACGCCCACTAGCCATAAAAACGCTTTGGCGCGACGATTACTCTCGAGCAATGGCAGCAACACGCGTCGGTAGCCACGGTACAGCGGCGTGGTCTCTATGCGATAGTCATCACCTTTATTGGAAGCGCGGACAATTTTTTTGGCAAGCCAAGGGGTGACTAAAAACGCTACCAAGGTACTGATCACCACACTGACCGGCACATTGAATGCAAGGGGCGCCATATACGGCCCCATCATGCCGGTGATAAAAAACATCGGGGTAAACACAATCACAATCGCCACCGTCGACATGATCAATGCGCGTTTGATTTCCAACATCGCCAGCACAATCGTGCTTCCACGGGGCTTATTATCATGAGTCAGGTGCCGTTCAATGTTGTCGATACTGGCAATCGGATCATCAACAATCAGTCCCAGCGCCAAAATTAACGCAAACAGGGTGACGCGGTTAATCGAATAGCCAAAGGCTAAATCCAGCCCTAATGCCGCGCCATAACTGATTGGGATCGCAATCGCTACCACTAAGGCACTTCGCCAGTTTAAGAACAAGCCAACAAAGACCACCACGGTGAGCACCGCAATACCGAGGCTGGACACCAAGTTTTTTACTTTGGCATCGGCGGTTTGACCGTAATTGCGAATAATCTCAACGCTCACGCCCTCGGGAAATTGTGTGGCGACCAGATGATTGAGCGTGGCGGTGATATCCTCGGCCACGCTCACCGCGTTCGAACCTTTTTGCTTGGCCACCGAGAGAAACACTGCTGGATGCGGCTGGCTATCATCGGTCGATTGGATCCAGGTATCTGTGGTGGGCTCTTGCGCGCCGTCGGATAATTCGGCTACATCCTGCAGGTACACAGGTTTGCCATTAACCACCGCCACCACTAAATGGCGTATCTCCTCAAGGCTTTGATACCACTGGCCGGTTTTTAATACATAGCGCTCACCCTGATGCTGAATATCCCCGACATCACGCTTTTGATGGCTTAGCGAAAAGGCATTAGTCAGATCAGACACGCTGATTTGATAGCTAGCCATAGCCGCAGGATCGAGCGTGACCAATACCTGCCGCGGCACACCACCCACCACCTTCACCGCATTGGTTTCGGGAAGGGCTTTGAGATCCAAGGTGGCCTGCTCGGCAATGCGTCGAAGCGCATAATGGTCGAGCTGGTCAGGGTTTTCGCTACGCAGTGCCGCAATCACAATTGGCACATCATCAATTTCCACCGGCTTGATTGCCCATTCGCTCACAGCAGCTGGGATCGCATCTTGGTTGGCGTACAGCTTGTTATAAAGTTTCACCAAGGCAGACTCGCGATCTTCACCCACGTAAAAGCGCACCGTGACCAACGCGGAGCCTGCTTGGGTGGTGGAATACACATACTCCACCCCATCAATTTGACTGACTTTTTTCTCGAGCGGCTGCGTCACCTGCTTTGCCACTTGTGGCGCACTCAAACCAGGCGCTTGTACCACCACATCTGCCATTGGTACCACGATTTGCGGATCTTCTTCTTTGGGTGTAAGCCACAGCGCCGCCGCCCCGACCAGCAGTGCAAGCACGATGAGGATGGGCGGGAAGAAGCTATTCATTACTCGGGTGATCAGCTGACCTTGTGGCTGGGCATCTCGCATATTCGATCCTTTGGCTGATGTCAGTAACGACAAGAAAACGATAGGTAAAAACGCTGAATATTAATTAACTTAGCGCATCGACGGGCAATAAATGTATGCTGATCGCTCAGATTCAGACACATCAGGCACAATAGAGCCGCTGCAAGGTGGCGATAATCGCCGCGACGTGGGGGTCATTGAGCTGATAAAACACCTGCTGAGATGACTTGCGCACCTTAACCAGTTGATGCCGCTTTAACACGCTAAGGTGCTGGGAAAACGCCGACTGACTGAGCGACGACCCTTGCAGCAATTGCCCTACGGAGCGCTCTCCGGCCAAAAGCTGGCACAGCACAATTAATCGCTCAGGATGGGCCATCACTTTCAACATGGTCGCCACCAAAGACGCTTGCTCACGCATGGCACTGATGTCCATATCCGGTACGCTTTCTGCCTCAAACGGCACCGTTGACTCTGCCATCACCCACTCCTTTCTCGCCAATACTCATAGCTTAGCGCGGCATTTTATTTAGTCAATTCTAATTTAGACAAATTATTATTAGACTTTTCTAAATATAACTTCTAGAGTGATCCCAGTGCCGACAAATACTGAAGGCGTTCGAGCCAAAGCGGTTCGGTCTGTCGGGGAATCGTATAGAGGATGCAAAGGAGTCTTGCTATGACAATTGATAATGGCGTACGTGTAATCGCTGGCATGATGGTGCTACTTTCTGTCGTGCTTACCCTCACAGTTCACAGCCAATTTATTTGGCTAACCGTCTTCATTGGCGTAAACCTGATCCAAAGTGCGTTTACAGGGATTTGTCCGGCTGCCTTTTTCCTGAAAAAACTTGGACTAAGCAACGCTTGATGGAGTCATAATGACCAAAATCGTAATTATTGGCGGCGTCGCTGGTGGCGCCTCTGCCGCCGCTCGCGCCCGTCGCTTAAGTGAAGAAGCCGAAATTATCATGTTCGAACGTGGCCCGTACGTCTCGTTCGCTAATTGTGGTTTGCCTTATCATATCGGCGGAGATATTACCGATCGCAGTAAACTCTTGCTGCAAACCCCAGATAGTTTTCGCGCCCGCTTTAATGTGGATGTGCGCATCAACAGTACGGTCACTGCGATTAATCGCGAAGCCAAAACCGTTACCGTCACCCGTGCCGATGGCAGCAATTATCAAGAAAGCTACGACAAGTTGTTGTTAAGCCCAGGTGCGGCCCCCATCATGCCGCCCATCCCTGGCTTAGATAACCCGCTGACCCACTCGCTCCGCAATATTCCAGATATGGATGCGATTTTGCATACCATTGAGATGAATAACCCCAGCCATGCGACTGTCGTTGGCGGGGGCTTTATTGGCCTTGAGATGATGGAAGCGCTGCATCAACGCGGGATTAAAACCACCCTATTGGAGATGGCCGATCAGGTAATGACGCCGGTTGACCGAGAAATGGCGGGCTTTGTTCATCAAACCATTCGCGATCAAGGAGTGGATTTACGCCTAGGCACAGCACTGGAGTCCGCCGAGTTTATTCCCACCACGCATGTCGCCAGTGATGATGCCGGCGAGCCCAGTGAGCCGCAACACTTGGAAGGTTCACTGAACCTCACGCTAAATAATGGCGACACGCTGCATACTGAATTGTTGATCATGGCGGTTGGCGTTAAGCCTGAAGTCACGCTGGCGCAACAGGCGGGGCTTGCCATTGGTGAAAAAGGCGGCATTGTGGTCAACAGCACCATGCAGACCCAAGATCCCGATATTTACGCGGTCGGCGATGCAGTGGAAGAAATCGACTTTGTGACCCATAAGCCAACGTTAGTGCCACTGGCGGGTCCGGCGAACCGTCAAGGGCGGATGGCCGCTGACAACATGCTAGGCAGCACTGAACATTATCTTGGCACCCAAGGCACCGCCATCTGTAAAGTGTTCGATCTCGCCGTCGCCTCGGTGGGCCAAAACGAGAAACAACTCAAGCACGCTGATATCGACTATCAAAAGGTCTATGTTCACGCCGCCAGTCATGCCGGTTATTATCCCGGTGCGGAAATCGTCTCATTTAAGCTGCTGTTTGCCCCGGATACCGGCGCGATTTTAGGCGCACAAGCGGTGGGTAAAGACGGCATTGATAAGCGCATTGATGTCATGGCCGTGGCACAACGTGCTGGCATGACCGTTGAGCAGCTACAACATCTCGAGCTCACTTATGCGCCGCCGTATGGCAGTGCCAAAGATGTGATTAACCAAGCAGCCTTTGTGGCCACCAATATTCTTAAAGGTGACACGACGCCGATCCACTTTGATGAGGTAGACAACCTCACCGACGATCAAGTGCTACTTGATGTGCGTAATGCCCCCGAGCGCGAAAACGGTCAGTATATCGATGGTGATATCCATATTCCGGTCGACGAGCTGCGTGGACGCATTAATGAGCTGCCAAAAGACAAAGAAATTGTGGTGTACTGCCAAGTCGGTCTGCGCGGCAACGTCGCCTACCGCCAGCTAGTCAACAATGGCTTTAAAGCCCGCAACTTGATTGGTGGCTATCGCACCTACAAATTCGCCACAGCGTAGTGCGAACACTGTGTTCAAATTCAACTGGGTGACCCCACATGGGTCACCTTTTTTATGCTGGCGGGAAGGTGTTCTACGAAAACAACCCAGACGACAAATAACGATCGCCGCGATCGCAAACAATGGCTACCACCACAGAGCCGGGTTCGGCTTTGGCGACTTGCAGGGCAGCAAACACGGCACCACCCGAGCTAACCCCCGCACAAATACCTTCTTCTCTGGCGAGGGCGCGCGCGGTCTCTTTCGCATCTTGCTCGGAAATATCCATCACTGCATCAATGTGCTCGTCGGTATAAATGCCGGGGAGATATTCAGCTGGCCAGCGGCGAATACCAGGAATCGCGCTCCCCTCTGTCGGTTGTAAACCAATGGTTTTAATCGCGGAATTTTGCGTTTTTAGATACTTTGAGGTTCCCACAATGGTACCTGTGGTGCCCATGCTGGCGATAAAGTGGGTGATTTGTTGCTGGCTTTGTTGCCAAATTTCTGGCCCCGTACCCGTTAAATGCGCCCGCCAGTTATCCGGGTTATTGAACTGATCTAACACTTTGCCCTTGCCCTGTGCTTGCATGGATAAAGCTAAATCGCGAGCGCCCTCCATCCCCGCCGCTTGAGAGACGAGGATCAACTCACTGCCATAGGCTCGCATGGCATCTTTGCGCTCCTGTGTGGCGTTTTCAGGCATGATTAAAATCAGTCGATAACCTTTAATCGCCGCCGCCATCGCCAACGCGATCCCTGTGTTGCCACTGGTCGCTTCAATCAAGGTATCGCCGGGTTCGATATCACCCCGCGCTTCTGCCTGCACGATCATATTGAGTGCGGGTCTATCTTTCACCGAACCGGCCGGATTATTGCCCTCGAGTTTGACTAAAACAGTGCTGCCTGTCTCTGCGGCTAACCGCTGCAAGCGCACCAAAGGGGTCTGACCCACATAGTCTTCAAGGGTGGGGAAATCAGCCACGTTGTTTACCTCTTCATGTTTCATGAATTGCCTGCCTGATGGATGCTCTCAACACCGCGTAAGACACTGTCTATCGCCACATCCTACAAGGAGGCTTGACACGATACGCAGACATTTTTTCACTAACATATACAAAATGGTTATATTTAAACTGTTTTTTATTCCCTTCAATTGCTTTTATTCTGTGACCTATCCCAACTTTCTTTGCTGATAACAGCAACAAACGGCCATCAAGGATTTAACAATGAAGGTATTCAAAACTCTGGCTCTTTCGGCCTTGCTTGCCGCCAGCACGGCGCCGGTATCTGCCGCCGAGCAAACCCTCTTGAATTCATCTTACGATATCGCACGTGAGCTTTTTGCTGATTACAATCCGCTGTTTGAAGCGCACTGGCAAGAAAAAACCGGAGAGTCGGTGACCATTAAGCAGTCTCATGGTGGCTCCTCAGCGCAGGCGCGCGCCATCATGCAAGGGCTGCAAGCAGATGTGGTCACCTTCAACCAAGTCACGGATGTGCAGGTGTTGTACGATCGCGGCAAGTTGATCGATAAAAACTGGAAAGAGAATTTCCCCAACAGTAGCTCGCCGTACTACTCCACCACCGCGTTTTTGGTGCGCAAGGGCAACCCAAAGAACATTGAAAATTGGGATGATTTGGCCAAGGACGACGTCGCTTCTGTTTTCCCGAATCCAAAAACCTCCGGTAATGCACGTTATACCTACCTTGCCGCACTCGGTTATGCGCAAAAGGCGTTCGGAAAAGACAACACCGAGCAACAAGACCAATTTTTGAAACAGCTTCTCGCCAATGTGGCGGTGTTTGATACCGGTGGCCGCGGCGCAACCACCTCGTTTGTTGAACGTGGCATTGGCGATGTGCTGGTCACCTTTGAATCAGAGGTCAATAATATCCGCCAGCAATATGGCAGTGATAAATACGATATTGTGGTGCCTAAAACCTCGATTTTGGCCGAGTTCCCCGTCGCCGTGGTTGAGCGTAACGCCAAACGCAACGGCACCACTGAGTTGGCAACCGAGTATTTGTCTTACCTTTACAGCGAAAAAGCACAGCGCTTATTGGCCGATTTTAACTACCGCGTCCATCATCCTGACGTGGTCAAAGACAATGCCGATCGTTTCCCTGAAGTCGAACTGCTGACCGTAGAAGCTATCGCAGGGAGTTGGGATCAGGCCATGAAAACGCACTTTGCCAGTGGCGGAAAACTCGACCAACTACAACGCCGTTAATGCTTTCTAGGTATTGAGACGCTATGCCATCGCTATCGTATCAACGCCAATCGATGCCTTGGGCAGCACGTCAGCAGCGCGTGCTGCCCGGGTTTGGCATCAGTTTGGGCGTGTCTTTGCTGTTCATCAGCTTAATCCTGCTGTTACCGGCCAGCGGCCTTATCATGCAAACCAGCCAAATGAGTTGGCAAGAATACTGGTTTGCCATCACTGACCCACGCATTGTCGCCAGTTATAAAGTCACAGCCGGTGCGGCACTGATTGCTTCATTATTAAACGGTGTGATTGGCTTGCTCTTTGCGTGGGTGCTGGTGCGATACGACTTTGCGGGCAAACGCTTGGTCGATGCGCTGGTTGATTTGCCGTTTGCTCTGCCCACCGCTGTTGCCGGCGTCACGCTCGCCACCCTGTACGCCGATAACGGCTGGATAGGCAGTATGCTTGCCAACATCGGTATCCAAGTTGCCTACACGCCGCTTGGGATCGTGATTGCCATGATGTTTACCAGCTTGCCGTTTGTGGTACGTACCGTCCAACCCGTGTTGGAGGAAATTTCCCAAGAGGAAGAAGAGGCCGGTACTGTGCTCGGGGCGAGCGACGCTGCGGTATTTTGGCGGATTATTCTACCGACCATCAAGCCGGCGTTGTTAGTGGGTGTGGCCTTATCATTTACCCGCAGTCTGGGTGAATTCGGTGCGGTGATTTTTATTGCTGGCAATATGCCCTACGTCAGCGAGATAACGTCGCTGATGATCTTTGTTCGCTTGCAAGAGTTTGATTTCCCAGCGGCGAGTGCCATTGCCTCGGTGATCTTGATGGCATCCCTGTCGTTATTGTTTGCCATCAACCTTTGGCAAGGCCGTTATCTAAAACGTATTCACGGGCGGTAAGGACACTTTATGAGCACAAACTCGGTGAGAATCGGTGATACCCCATGGATCAGGCGCACTTTAATCGCGCTTATGCTGCTGCTCGTGGCGCTGGTGTTGGTTGTGCCGCTGGTGAGTATTTTTTCCATCGCCTTCGCCGATGGCATCACAAGTTATTTTCAGCATTTACTCGCGCCCGATACCCGCCACGCGATTGGCCTTACATTGTTGGTGGCCGTTCTCACGGTACCCATCAACCTCGTATTTGGCGTGATGCTGGCATGGGCGGTCACCCGCTTCCAATTTCCGGGGCGAAAACTGATCACCACCTTGATTGATATCCCGTTTGCCGTGTCGCCCGTGGTCGCAGGCTTACTCTATTTGCTGCTTTATGGCAGTAACGGCTGGCTAGGCGCGTGGCTATTTGAGCATGATCTTCAAGTAATGTTTGCCCTACCCGGCATTGTGTTGGTCACTATTTTTGTTACCTGCCCTTTTGTCGCCCGCGAGCTGATCCCGCTCATGCAACAGCAAGGGCAAGCCGAGGAAGAAGCGGCGGTGGTGTTAGGCGCATCATGGTGGCAGCTTTTTCGCCGCGTCACCTTGCCCAATATTAAGTGGGCCCTCATCTACGGGGTCATTTTGACTAATGCCCGTGCCATCGGCGAGTTTGGTGCGGTCGCTGTGGTGTCAGGCAGCATTCGCGGTCAAACCAATACCCTGCCTTTGCAGGTACAGCTGCTCTATGAGGACTACCAAACCCAAGCGGCGTTCGCCTGTGCGTCATTACTTGCCTTTATGGCACTCGCTACCTTGGTATTGAAAGCCTTGGTGGAATGGCGTCAGTATCGTGTGCACGCCAGTACCGCGCCGATGGATGAAAGCAGTGCGTCAACGCCTGCCCGCTTAACCTTACAAACGAACCAAAGTGAGCCGTAAGCCATGCGTATTCAACTGAACAACATCACTAAACACTTTGGCCAGTTTCAAGCGTTATCGCCGTTATCACTTACCATAGAGCAAGGCGAGATGATGGGACTGCTTGGGCCCTCAGGCTCCGGTAAAACCACGTTATTGCGCATTATTGCCGGATTAGAAAGCAGTAACAGCGGCCAGATCCTATTTGGCGAGCGCGATGTCACCCGCGTCCATGTGCGGGATCGCCGTGTCGGGTTTGTTTTTCAAAACTACGCCTTGTTCAAACACATGACGGTGGCAGAGAACATCGCCTTTGGCTTGCAAGTGATGCCGCGTCGCGAGCGTCCTTCACCGGCCACGGAGACACAAAGGGTTAACCAACTGCTTGAGGTCGTGCAGTTAGGCCACCTGGGCCAGCGGTATCCCGAACAATTATCAGGCGGGCAAAAGCAACGTATCGCGCTGGCGCGAGCGTTAGCGACACAACCGGAAATCTTATTGCTTGATGAGCCATTTGGGGCATTAGATGCACAAGTGCGCAAAGAGCTGCGCCAATGGTTACGCCGACTACACGATGAAATGGCTTTTACCAGTGTGTTTGTCACTCACGACCAAGACGAAGCACTCGAGCTATCGGATCGCGTGGTGGTCATGAGTAATGGGCAAATTGAACAAGTCGACAGTCCGGTCGACCTTTATGCCGCGCCGAAAAGTCGCTTTGTGTTTGATTTTTTAGGAAACGTGAATGTTTTTTCCGGCCACTATCAGCAAGGCACGTGGCAAAACGGCAATGCCTTTATTCAACCCACACTAAACACGCACACCCAACAGTCAGGCAGTTTGTATGTGCGCAGCCATGAGTTAACCCTGGCTGATAAACCCAATAGCCAACTCTCGCTGCCCATGCGTGTGGTCTCTATCAACCCGGTTGGTGCCGAGGTGCGGGTTTCACTCGCTCCACAAGGCTGGGAGAGTGAACAACTGTGGGAGGCCACCTTGACCCATCATGCGTGGCAAGCCGCAGCGTATCAAAAGGGCGATACCGTGTATGCGATGCCGCACCGTGGATACTTTTTCAACGGCACAGACACCGAGCCGCACCGCCTTAATTGGCCATTTTTGACGGCCGATAGCTTGGTGTATGATATTTAATCATTAGCGCGCATCCGGAAAAATAATCAGGCCTAAGCTTTCAAGTAGCTGAGATTGTTGCCAATCGGCGATTTTCACGCCCGACAGATCCACTTTACGTGGGTCTAAGCCATCAATCTCAGCGTGACATAAATTCGCACCTTGTACACTAAACTGCCCCCATACATCGGGCGAAAAAACACCACCACTCAGATCAGCTTCTTTTAATGACGCACTGAGGAGGTTGGTTTCAATCCAACGGTTTTCAAACAGTTCGCACTTTTCTAAGCACGCTTGCGCAAGGTTGGCATAAGACAAGTTACAACCGGTGATAAACGCTGAGCATAAGTACACCCGATGGCTGACTTGATTGGCAAAGTTTGCGCGGGAAAAGTTCGCGCCCTTCAGATCGCATTCTCTCATCTCAATGCCGTAACAATTGGCAAAACTAAAATTGGCCATCGCCAATAGGCATTGCTGAAAACTGGCATCACGAAGGTTAGCAGCGGTAAAGTGGCACCCTTCGATATCGCCCTGTTCGATAAATTTGCAACGCTTGAACGTCACATCGCGGAGGTTAGCGCGGGTAAAGTCACAACGGATAAAGGTACAGTCTTTAAATTCGAGTTCACTGAGATCTTGGTGAGAAAAGTTCTCTTGGTGAAATGTCTGGTTATGTGTCTTCATATCATTCCCTCAATCAATGCGCCGCTAGGCTAACAACATAACCCTTTGAAATCACGAAAATAAAACCTTTCACAATCAGGACCTTACAACCCCCTTATTTTGCCGATTTAAAGGGGTAAACTAGCCTCAGAGAAAGCGTAAGAGGAACAGATAGAACACGGCGACGATAAAAAAATTTTTCGCCTTACAGACCGGCTGACGAAGATAACACCTGCTCTACAAACCTCGCTTTTCTTTCCCGATAGTCGTCTTGCTCAAACCCTTCACAGGCGCGTTTAAGCGCATTGTAGGAATGAACCAGTTGTGGATTAGCGCGCAGCGTGTCTCGAAAGGTCAGAAAATCTTCGAACTCAGAGCCATTGGCCACCACTTGCAACGCAACATCGTCATCCTGTTTGGATTCCAACATACACAGCTCGGGAGTCCGTAACGTGCCTCTCTTTTCTTGAAAGCCCAACTCAACTAGCCGCTTTACAGCCTCTTCATGCTGTAAGGCAGGTACACCAACAAAAATATCGAGATCGCCTTTCGAGATTGCTGAAGGGATCGACGACGCGCCAATGTGCTCGACTCGCGCTTCAGGAAGTTGGTGTTGGATAGCCACTCGCCACTGATTGAATAATCGCTCGCAAGCAGGTTGGTATTGGTC
>NZ_MUFL01000065.1:0-20473 GCF_001995355.1 Salinivibrio sp. PR919
AGTTTTATGAGTGTGAATAGGCGAGATTCAAACTCAGTGTCAGTGATGAGTAGGGAGTAACTAGAACGTTTGTGTTTATCATGAAGCATCTCGTTAACACGTTCCAGCTTACTGTTTAGCTGATTTTTTTGTTGTTCCAGTTCAGATTTTAAAACGGTATCATCCGCTTTCTTAGCTTTGGCTATATCGATATAAAGCTCTTTTAGTTTAGATTTGAGGAGTACAGCTTCATCTTTAAGCTCTTCTTCTAGATGTTTGTGAAGCTCAATGTCACGCTTTGTGAGAGAATGACCAAACTCATCAACAATCTTGAGAGAACGATGCTCCATTGCGTTTCTAATCTCAGAAAATGCCTCAGCATCAGGATCTAACCATCTTGAAGCTGTATCGAGATTTCCACCTTTCTGGTTTGAATCTCGAATGTCTTTAAGAATATAGAATAGAGCGTGCACAAAGCAGTTTTGACTATCAACAAGCTTCTTATGTGGTTTCAGTTTGCCATTTTTCAATTCACCAAAGATATTATGGAAGTACACTCTTGCATCAACATTATTCAGGTCGAAAAATGAATTTAGGAAATAAGCAATTTTATCAAAAATTGAATATAATGTTCTGAAAGCACTTTTATAATGATGCGCTTTTAAATTGGTTATTGTATGAGCTAAGTCATCAACGTGTGGATACGTTTTATTGAAAAAATGCTCTTGATTACTAGGTATGTTTTGAGCTGAAAAAATCAAATAACGTGCATAGCAATAATCATTTTTTATTTCGTCAAAGCTACCGTGATAGACCAGATCTTCATGCATAGCCAATGATGTATTAATCGTTTGCGAGAAGCTAGGCATTGTGAATACGTCTTGATAAACAATTTCTTTTTTACTTACGTCATTTAAGTCATTAAGGAATAGGCGATTATCACCGCACCACGTTAAATAATCGTGTTGTTTACGTGTTTCAGTTTTATCTTTGAAAGTCTCATAACCATCAAAATCAGATAGCTTAAACTTCGATTCAAACCAAGCTTTAAAATCCAAGAACTTACCACCTTCTGCATAAACAATCTTTTGTTCATCATGTAGTAAATCAACATATTCTAACCCCAAGCAGATCAGTTGATACGCTTTGAAATAGTGATAATAAGCATGAGATTCATCATAGACGTGTCGAGCAATAAAAAGCTCGTTTTCAGCTTTATTTATAATTGCAACAGGGTTAGTGTTAAGTTCAATTGCAGTGTCCCAATGAGGAATACAGCATAGACTACGCCCTTGAGAACTAAGCCAGTTTGCTAGGTTTGTCTCGATACAGCTGCGTAAATTTATGTGATTAGCGTTTTGATACGTATTMGATTTTATGATGTATAGAGCTTTTCGGTAGTTAATTACAGCTTTGCTTAAATCTTCGGAGTGCCATTCAGTATTATAGTAGCTGTGAACTGTTGAATAGCAGTTAGCTAACGTGTAGAAATACCTTGCTTCAATAAAGTCATTATCAAAAACAAAGAAAGGCTTATCGATATCTGAAACAAAGCCGATAAGTTCATCTCGGTTATTTGAAAGAATCAACTCATCAGCTCTGTGTTCAAACAAATCGATAGCCGCATCATCAATTAGTACGTTTTCTTCCATAATTTCCCCAATACTGGATAGAGATCAACTTATAGATACTTGACCACATGTTACAGATATTAGATCAATTCGGTCAAATTAAGCAGATAGTAAATGTTAAGAGCAAAAAGCCTAACGAGTTTTGGGGCAAAAACAATTTAAGCAGCCTATAGCTTGCTCCTCGTTACCAGCGTGAGATAAGGGAAAAACAGCCAGGCTGGTGGCCTGACTGTTTGGGTTGAGACAGGTTAAATCCGCTTTAAAGGCTTAACGACGCTTTCTAGGCCTTCAACTTTTAATGCTAAGCACAATTGCATCAGCTCCCCGAGCTCGCCGTCGGGGAATTCTGCTTTGTTTTGAAACCACAGTAAGTATTCTTCAGGCAGATCAATCAATACACGGCCTGCGTATTTGCCAAACGGCATACGCATATTGGCCAATTTAATCAGTTGCTCTTTGTCCATGAAGCATTCCTTATCGACTACGCTGTGGCTTGTTGGGTGTTCTCACGCTGCTGAGCAATCATTTCGAGCAACATGGTTTCACGTACCAGCGATTGCCCGGCTTTGTCGCTGTTTGCCATCACCGCTTTGTTGTGCGCGATCGCGTGAGACAAATTCACCCACACAGGTCGCATGCCGTTATGGATCTCGTAGTGCTCAAACGTGGGAGTACCAAGCTCTCGATCGACTTGGCAGTAGAAGCAGTAAGAAAACATGTGCATCACATCCGCGCCGTCACGATACCAAGGGCGGTATTCTTCAAAGCAGCCAAACGGGCGAATATCACGAATATGTTGTGCACCCGTTTCTTCTTGTAGCTCGCGGATCATCCCCTGCTCTGCGGTTTCACCCTCGTCAATACCGCCACCGGGTAACGAATAATCATCATAGCGTGCGGTGTACATCAAAAGGATCTCATCCCCTTGCAGCGCAATCGCTCGGGCCGCATGGCGTGTGATAATGGTTTTGTTGTCGAGCGGTAACACGCGCTCATCGGTGTGTTGGGCGATAATCTGCATAAAGAACTCAGGCAATACAAAAGCAAAGCGCGCGAGTATAACACACTCGCACGATTCGCCGCAGCGCGTTACAAACCGCGAACGCCGTTACGCCAAGGCGGTGCTTCTTCCCGAACCCCGTGCTCTTTGCTATCCAGCGTGGTGCTAAAAAACCCGTATGGACGAATTTATCGACATTATTGACAGACTCGCCCGTGCAAGTAAGGTTAATCCTGTGACGACGCGAGACCTTTTGCGTATACTGCCCGCCCTTACTGATTAAGACAGAGAGATCATCATGAGAGTTTGTGCTGTTGATTTAAAAGCCAATGAAGCGAACATTGTATTGCTAGACAGCGACAACGGCTTGTTTTCTGTGCCTGAGTGCCGCGCAAAAAAGATCACCGTTGCCAAGCCTGAAGCGCAAGAAAGCATCCAACACTTTCATCGCACCATGAGCAAGCTGGTCGAAGACTATCAGGTAGAAAAGATTGTGATCCGCGAGCGCCCAACCAAAGGCAAATTTGCTGGTAGCAGTGCTGGATTCAAGCTAGAAGCCGCGTTGCAGCTGATTGAGGGAACGGATGCTGAGGTGCTGCCAAGCAGCGTAATGAAGCAAACCCTAAAACGTCACCCGGTTGATGTGAGCTTAAAAGAACTCGGCCTTAAGCAGTTCCAAGAACAAGCGTTTTTAACCGCTTGCGCGTATTGTAACCAGCACACCAACTAATTAAGTGACAACCACAAGGATGTGTTATGAGCCAAATCACTTATGCATCACCACTCGGTGAGTTAACCCTAACCGCAAATAGCGACGGACTCACCGGGTTGTATTTGCCTAAACGCGCACCGCAAGCCGTTAATGCATCGTCTCACTCCGCCCAACGGGTACTGGATGAAGCATGTCGTCAGCTGGATGGTTACTTCAATGGCACGCGCCAGCACTTCTCTTTGCCCCTCGCCCCACAAGGCACGCCCTTTCAGCAACGGGTGTGGCAAGCTCTACAAGCGATTCCTTATGGGCAAACGGCCAGCTATCAGACCATTTCCAACGCCATTGGTAACCCAAAAGCCAACCAAGCGGTAGGCGGTGCGAATGGCAAGAACCCGATTTCTATCATCATTCCTTGCCATCGTATTATTGGTCGCCAAGGGCAGCTGATTGGCTACGGGGGCGGTCTTGCGGCCAAACAAGCCTTGTTGATGTGGGAAGCAACCGGCGAATGGCCAACCACGCTCCCCAACCCGCAAAGTGGTAAAGAGAAAGCCTTTGTCGCTTAGCTACGCTGCTAACGCTTTTATCAGTCGCTCTGGGGTCAATTTAAAACCGCAGTGCAGGTAAAAGCTTTGCGCATCGGCTTTGTGATAACTTGGGACCACTTCAATCTGATCACACCCTCTTGCCTGCAAACAGGTCTCCGCGGCACTGAGTAACTGGCGGCCGAGGGTCATGTCTCGAAAGTGTTCATCCACCATAATGGTGCTGATGCGCCCGACATGGTTGGATTTATCCAATTGTAAGATCACGTTGAACGCCACCACGCCTGCCACCAATCCACAAAGCTCAGCGACTAGCACGTTGGCATCCTCGGCGTGAATCAGATCGGTGAGCGTTTTCTTCATTTGACGCCACGGAAGTGGGTCAGGCTGACAGCGCTCACACAAAGCGCAAATGGCATCGATATCGTGAAGGGTTGCCTGTCGAATCATGGTGTCTTCCTTGGTTGCCGAAGATAAGTCTCTAACATTTGCGATGGGCTAGGCCGTTGCATGGTAGCCCAGCCCCAAAACGATAAAGCGACGATTACTGTGCCTGTGCCATTTGCCCACCTTTCACGCGTGAAAGGGTGACGCGACGGTCAAAGAAAAAGCCTTCATTGTCGGCTTGGTCGGCCAAGGGCTGGCTGTCTCCATACGCAACCGTATCTAGCTGCGCCGGATCGACTCCCACTGATACCAAGTAGTCATAAACCGCTTGCACACGTTGCTCTGACAGCGCTTGGTTGTAGGCTTTGCGACCCCGTGGGTCGGCATACCCGGCCAATTGCCATTGCGCATCCGGCATTTGCTGAATAAAGCCTGCCAGCTCATCGAGCTGAATCATAAAGTGAGGTTCAATGTCGGCCGAGCTGGTTCGAAACTGAATATTCATCGCTAAGTCGATATCCTCGATAGAATGTTGCTCGGAGCGCAAGCGGGCAAGCTCTAATTGAGCTTCGTTGTATTTTTGCGTAACAAGACTCAGCTGCTCATTTTTCGCATTCATGGTTTCAATCGTATCTTGCTGCTCCGTCGCAAGAGTTTCAAAACTCGCGTTCTGGCCCATCACGGTGCCGATAATCGCCCCCGCGACTGCGCCGACCGGCCCGGCCACTAACGCGCCGGCCACCGCGCCGCTGCCCATCCCGATCAGTTCTGGTTTTTTGTCTCGCTCAACATGTGTGGCGGCCATCCCTTGTGGAGTTGCCACGACAAACATAGAAACCGCGAATACAGAGTGTGTGAGTGCTTTTTTGATATCCATAATGTCCTCGAAAATGTGCTTGTTGTGCCGTGCTGGCGATGAGGACATTAAAACAAGCCGCTCAGGCATTTTGCGGGAGCAAAAATGGCAATGTGGCGATCAATTGTGGCAAAAAAATGGCAATTGCGCGGAATCCGGCAAAAGGGGTTTTCTCTGCGCTGAGTTTGGGTATAGTCACTGCAACACTCGTTACCTATCCCGTACCATGAAGCAGATAGCAATTGTTGAAGATGAAGCCGCCATTCGCGATAACTATGCCGATGTGATTCGTCACCAAGGCTATCAGGTCAATACCTACGCCGATCGTCCATCCGCCCAAACCGCTTTTGAGCAGCGTCTACCCGATTTAGCCATTATCGACATTGGTCTGGGGAATGAAATTGACGGCGGCTTTGCGCTATGCCAAGCCTTGCGTGCGATGTCTGCAACAGTGCCGATTATCTTCTTAACCGCTCGGGATAGTGACATTGACACTGTGGTGGGACTGCGAATGGGCGCCGATGATTACTTGACCAAAGACGTCTCACTACCTCATCTGATGGCACGCATTGCCGCCTTGTTTCGCCGCAGTGATCTCTTGGCCCAAGCGCCGGCTAGCCAAATAACGAGTCTGCATTGTGGCCCGCTGAATCTTGACTTGGATCGGATGCGCGTTTACTGGCATGACACTTTAATCGATCTCACTGTGACCGAGTTTTGGATGGTTCATGCCTTGGTTAAACGTCCGGGCCATGTAAAAAGCCGTCAAGCACTAATGGATGAAGCGCACGCGGTGGTGGATGACAGCACCATTACCTCGCACGTGAAACGGATCCGTAAAAAGTTTCTTGCCGTCGATAGCCAATTTAATTGCATTAGCACCGTCTATGGCATGGGATATCGCTGGGATGAGGAACACCCATGAGCCTGAGTCGACTACGTCGTTATGGCTTAAAAGGACGTCGCTGGGTCCGAGAAGGGCTGGCCGGGATCCGTACCAAGATTGTGATTCTCTCGAGTTTTCTGCTGCTGCTGCCCTATTTGGGCTACCAGTACGTGTGGGAGATGGAAAGTGTTTTACGCCAAGGTCAAGAGCAGACGCTAATGGGCACTGCCCGGGCCTTTGCGATGGGGATGAACGATCGCCCCAGCTTATTTACCCAGCATGCCCCACCCTCTACCTTAGAGCCGGGCAAAGATTTGCATGCATTTCGCTTAACCCAGCCGATCCGCTTAGATGGCAACTTAGAGGATTGGCAACCCTATCGCCATCATCAGCGCCTTTATCAACGCAACGGACTGATCTTTAGCCAAGGTGCATACAATAGTGACACGCTTTCTTTGGCGATCATGAGTGGCAGCACCGATACTGCGGTGTATTTCGCGCTCGATATTATCGATAGCACCCCTGCCACGCCGCAAGCGACAGGCGATATCGACAGTCAAGATCACCTCATCTTGGCACTCACCTCACCGCAAGGAGGGTTTTATCGCGTCGCCATCGGACAAGCGCGTGACTCCAACAATGCAAAAATCATCCATCTTGATAACGGTCTTGCCGACAATGCCACCGGCGTAAATATCGAAGGCCCGCCCCAACCACTTCCCATTGCTGCTAAGTGGCGCGCCACCGAGCAAGGCTATCAAGTTGAGATCAAACTGCCAGCGGCTTGGGTCGGCCAGCAGCTCGGCATCGCTTACTACGATGTAGACGACACTTTTAACCGCGGCCTACGCGCGATTATTGGCACCGCATCGACACGTTCAGCGGCAACGCTGGGCAGCTTTATGATGCCCTCGGCCCCCATTCAAGCATTAATTGAGCGGATGAATAATGGCGCCTCCAGTGTTTGGGTGGTTGATCAACACAGTCGCGTGCTAGCAAAAGCGGGGGACATCCAAACCTCCACCGGCGTCTGGCAACCTCGCCAAGCGATCCCAGAGCAGCAAGGCGTCATGGATTGGATAACACAAACGCTGCTACGCCCTTGGTACGATAAACTGCTTGTGACCCCGCCTGAGCATTTTGTCGATGCGATGCAACAAGCCTCGATTTATAAAGGCGTACAGGCGCAGCAAGCCTTACAAGGGCGACCTTACGCCAGTTGGCGCAGTTCAGATGACAACCAAGCGATGATCTTAACCGCAGCCTACCCAATTTGGTTAGACGGTAAAGTAGCGGGGGCGGTGATTGTTGAAGAGACCACCAACGGGATCCGTAGCCTGCGTAATGAGGCCCTCGAAACCCTCTTTTCTGTGATGCTTGCGGTGATTTGTACCGGCGTGCTCTTGCTGCTGTTATTCGGCTCGCATATCGCCAAACGTCTGCGTCGCCTCCAACAAGAAGCTAATCATGCTATCGATAGCCAAGGGCGAGTTACGGGCACAATCACACCGGCAACCAGCCACGATGAAAYCGGTTTACTAACCCAAACCATCACCGACATGGTGGGACGCATTGCTGGCTATAACCAGTACCTTGAAAAAATGTCGTCTCGCTTATCCCATGAGCTGAGAACGCCCATTGCGGTAGTGCGGTCGTCATTGGAAAACATGGCGTATACGCAAGCGGACCCTGACCAGCTCACCTACATCAACCGCGCCCAAGACGGGGTGCAACGCCTTGCAGGGATCTTATCGACCTTAACCGAAGCCACACGCCTTGAACAAAGCTTTGATAATGCCGATAAAGAGCCGGTCAATCTCAATGCACTGATAGAAGGCTGCGGGCAAGGCTATCAACTGGCGTATCCGGATCATCGGTTTAACATCACGCTACCAGTGCAAACCGTCAGCGTATTCGCTGTGCCTGACTACCTCGCGCAGTTATTGGATAAGCTCGTGTCCAACGCGGTTGAGTTTGATGATGGCGCCACCCCGATTGATCTTGCGCTGAGCCTTGACGCTGAGCATATTACTATCACAGTAAGTAACGCTGGGCCGCTACTGCCCGAACATATGCGTGATCAGCTGTTCCAATCGATGGTTAGCGTGCGGTCAGAGTCGCATAAATCAGACAAACCGCATCTCGGTTTAGGCCTTTACATTGCGCGTCTGATAGCAGACTTTCACCAAGCGACACTCGTGGCTAGCAATCGCGCCAGCCAAGATGGTGTGACAATGTCACTTATATGGCCAAGTTCGCAGCAGCTTGGCGAGGATTGATCTTCCCCTTTATCGTGTCAATACTGAGGGTTCACTGACAGGGAGAGCTAACATGATTGACTTTTACTCAGCCGCCACACCCAATGGCTACAAAGTCGCGATCGCCTTGGAAGAAATGGGGCTGCCGTATCAATTGCATGCACTCGATTTAATGGCGAACGAGCAGAAACAACCGGAATTTCTGGCGATTAACCCCAACGGTCGTATTCCTGCCATTGTCGATCAGGACAACGACAATTTTGCCGTGTTTGAGTCCGGTGCCATTTTGCTCTATCTCGCGGAAAAGACGGGGCAGTTTCTACCGTCAGACCCTAAAGCGCGCTCGCAAACTATCCAGTGGCTCATGTTTCAAATGGGTGGAGTTGGGCCCATGATGGGCCAAGCGAATGTGTTTTACCGCTATTTCCCAGAGAAAATCCCAGCGGCAATCGAACGCTATCAAAAAGAGGGGCGACGCCTACTCGAAGTGGTTGATGGCCAGTTGCAAAAACATCCGTTCCTTTCCGGCGAAGAGTACACCATTGCCGATATGGCCACCTGGCCTTGGGCGCGCATTCATGAGTGGAGCGGCATTGATATTTCGGGGCTCGATGCCTTAAAAGCGTGGCTAGATACGCTGGCAGAAAGACCCGCCTGCCAAAAGGCCTTACTCACGCCCGCCCCCTCTGACGCGACAGATGAAGAGCGTGCCAAACAAATTCGCGGCATGGTCACACGCTAGGCTGAGCGGTATACTAGACGGGCAGGCACGTCATTGGCCTGCCCTTTTTGTTCTGTCTATGCTGTCGAGGTTTTGTCGTGTTAACGCCCTGTATTGGTTTGTGCCGCCGTGAAGAAGATGTTTGTGTAGGGTGCAAGCGTACCCTCGATGAAATCATTGCGTGGGGCAAAATGACCGACGATCAGCGCGCCGCGATTATGGCTGAGCTCCCACAGCGTCCTGACCCCAAACCGCCTGAGCCCATTCGCCCCTCACGAAACCCGTTCAAACGACGATTCAGCTGATGCCACCAGTGGTTTACGGTATTCAATAATCACTTGGTTACCTTCGTAGTACACGGCTTCAATGTCGCCGTCGACAATGACTTTACTGGTTACCAACACATCTTGGTACGCTTGTTCTCGCTCGCGCAGGCTGGGTAAGATTTTGTTGGGCTCTACGCCCATCGCTTGACAAAATGCGAACACAAAACGGCTATCGAGTGTGGCATCGCCATGAATACAACGAGAAAAGGTAAGGTGGCTGACTTCTAAGCGTTTTGCCATTTCAATTTGCGTGATCCGTGCTTTGGCTTTGTACGACATCCACGTGTCATAGAGGGCTTGTCGATCCTCTTGGTTAAACGTCATCCTAGTGTCCAATCGAAAAAAGAGCATTGGCTGCAAGGGTAACAAGCCACGACCGACGAATGTCAGCCTGCCGTTAAGCGCGAGTTAATCTTGCCGTGTGGCATCGACTTCGCTAGGATCGCGACTACGCGCCCAAACACAAGAGCCCCCTATGGACATTAATTTGGCGAACCTGCCTGCCGATGAAAAACAAAAAATAGAACTCGACAAACAAGCCGCCTACGCAGTTTGGAAAGTGGTCAACAACAAAGCAGAATCGAGCCTATTCGAGCAAGAAGCGTATGCATTGACTGAATGGCAACGGGACTTCTACCTCGAATGTGTCGAAAAGTATCGAGCCCAACCTGACGCCTTCATCATTCCCGAACAAGAACCCCCTGTCAGCTAATCATCCCGCGCCTATTAAGGCGCGTTTACACAAAGCGCTCCGCACGGATAAAAGTAACCGACTTTAAACCAGTTATTCTCCCTGCCAATAAATCATCTGTTTAAAACAGCAAAGATGCCTGTGTTTTATTACACCTCTAGCACACAAGTAACGCCAAATTGTCATACATTTTTTTGTCATTTCGACTAGCTAAATCCACCAACCCGCTCTACTGTTATTCTTATCAAAAAGCATTCATTATTTGGCGAGTTGCCGAACATTTAACTAACTTTAAAACGGTGTTGGCTGGGTGACTCCGCGGTAACCATAATAAAAACCGCATAGAAAAGCGGACAGTGTACGATTACCGCCCGTAGGAAGCACCCTTACTTTTTAGACAGACAAGCGTTAGCTCAGTAAGGGGTAAAAACTATGACGTTGGGGTTTAAATCACGCATTATGGTGGGGGTCGGTCTGTTGGTGACCGTCTCTCTCGTGGTGTTGGGAACACTCAATACGCTCTCGCTACGAGAGAAAATGATTGAGTCACTCACCACACAAACACAAAACAAACTTGATCACCATGTCACAGAGTTAGAGCAGTTGGTTACCTCGCAACTCTCGGCTATTGAAAAAGGTGCAAATCACTTCACAACGGGCCTCACCGCGCAAGAAAACGTGGCACAAGTGAGGATGTTGGCAGACACCGCCGGTATCGCCAATGTGATCATGACGTATGAAACCGGTGATTCGTTTATGTCGAATCATTCGGGCGATGGTGTGACCACCAACCAATTCAACTTCCGCGATCGCGACTGGTATCGGCAAGTCAAAGCCGATCAATCCATTCACTTAACCGGTATTTATACCGACAAAGTGACTGGCGGTAAGGTGATCAGCGCGGTCGCCCCCGTGTTTGAAAATGGCCGTTTCATCGGTGCGTTGCTTGGTGACATTCCACTGGAAAGCGTGATCACTCAGGTAAGCAATATGCGCTTTGCCGGTGGAGCCGCGACACTTACCGATCAAAACGCAGTCTTTTTTGCTAGTGATGATCCGAACGATATCGGCAAAACGCCCTCTCAGGTCAGTGCCACCTTCAGTGATATGGAAAACATGTTCCGCACCGATGAGCGCGGTCACTTGAGCTTTCCCTATATGGGCATTAATTTTGATGGCTATTTCCAGCGCGTTAACCTCACGGAAAATCGCTATTGGACGCTGATGGTGTTTGTGGATCAGCAAACGGCGTTGGCAGACATTCGCAGTGCTAAAATTGAATCTTTAGTGACGGGGATCATCCTGCTGGCGCTGAGCTTGGCAGCGATCTATCTGATCATCAATTACTCATACCGCCCACTGATCAAATTGAAACAAGCGGTGTTAGATCTCTCCAAAGGGAGCGGCGATCTCACCGCACGACTTGAGGTCAATGGCAACGATGATTTGGCCCAAATCAGCCGCGGCTTTAATACCTTTGTCGAAAACCTGCAAAATATGATGCTGAAGGTCTCCCAAGCCAGTCAAATGATTTCGAGCAACATCACTCAGCTGTCGCAAAACACCCAAGAAAACGAGTCTGTTCTCGAGGCGCACTCGGCAGAAACCGAACAAGTGGTGACCGCGATTACTGAGATGAGTGAAAGTGCACGCAGTATTGCTCATAACGTCTCGCAATCGAATGACATCACAGAATCGGCCAGTAAAGAAGCCAGTCAATCGCTTGAAGTGGTCGACAATGCCGTCGTCACCGTGAGTGCACTGGTAGATGAAGTGGAAGATATGTCGGCCCGGATCACCAGCATGAATCAGGATGCAAACAAAATCAGCGACGTGCTCAATGTGATCGGGGAAATTTCCGAGCAAACCAACCTGCTTGCCCTTAACGCCGCGATTGAAGCCGCGCGGGCCGGTGAGCAAGGCCGTGGGTTCGCGGTGGTTGCCGATGAAGTTCGTGCCCTCGCCGCGCGCACGCAAAGCAGCACAACCGAAATTTCAGATATGCTTACTGCCCTTCTTGATGGCACATCGAGCGTGGTTGAGGCGATGGGAAAAACCAAAGAGCAGTGTCAAAGCACGGCCGATAAGACGTCGGAAGTCTCAAACAGCCTGACCATCATGAGCGCCTCCGTGCGTGAAATTGATGATGTCAGCACCCAAATCGCAACCGCGACCGAAGAACAAAGTGCCGTAGCGGAGGAGTTGAGTAAAAACATGCTCTCGATTCGCGACATGGTGAGCAGCTTAGTCGAGAGCGGCAAACAAACCGTTTCCGCAACCGACTCATTATCACAATCGAATCAGGAGCTTGATCGCTTAGTATCCAATTTTAAACTGCAGTAGTTTTGCACGGAGTCCGTTTCAAGCGGCACAAGCACCCTTACGCTTTATTCGGTTGTTGTTATCGTCAGGCAGGGCCCCCTGCCTGACTTCGCAGTTGGAGATGTAGTTATGTCTAGTGCTCACCCCGACGGCTATGCCATCACCCCCACATTTGCTAAACATTACCAAACCATGCGGGCACATTTTTTTAACCGCGACCCAAACCGCTGGCCCATTTATCGTACCCCGGGTTTAGCCCAGTGGCTCGAGCAAGGCATGCTCCCCGCACCAACGTCACCCGATATACATTTGCTTGAGCAACAACATGTGCCGAGCCACAGTGACCTGAGTCATCATATTTTTCCGCCGCTCGCTTTACACGCAGCGACACACTCCAAAGATTGGACCGCACCGCAAGCGGTCGAAAATGTGATTACCGCGCCCTGTGACCCTGCCATTCATGGCGCACTACTGGCTACTTTGGCCAATCCAAACTTGGTATATAGCGAATACGCGGGGTTGTCGGTAGAGCTTGAGCAAACTATCGTCCGCCAAGTCGCCAACTTGATTGGTTATGATGACCAACGCGCCACGGGGCTTTTTACCCAAGGTGGCACCTTTGGCAACCTTTACGGTTACTTGCTTGGGCTGAGAAAACAGTTTCCGCTGTCCGGGCAGCGTGGCCTACAAGGGCAAGACTTTCGGATGATTAACTCATTGGCCGGTCACTACTCCAACATGACGAACCTCGGCCTGTTAGGGACAGATATTCCCAATCAAGTGCTTCGCGTCAAAGTCGATGCGCGTAACCGGATGGATTTGGATGATTTTGCCTACACCTTAAACGGCTGTTTGGCGCAAGGGCTAGCAGTTCCCACCATCTTACTCACCTTTGGGACCACAGACACTTTTGCAATTGATGACATTGAACGCGTGTATCAGATCCGAGAACGTGCTTGCCAGCAATATAACGTCGTCAGCAAGCCTCATATCCATGTGGATGCGGCCGTCGGTTGGCCACTGATCATGTTCAATGATTACGACTTTAACGACAACCCGCTCGGCATTAACACCGTGACCGCGCAAAAGCTCGCTGCCTTGCTCCCGCGGATCCGTGGTCTGCGTTATGCCGACTCCATCACGATCGATTTCCAAAAATGGGGGTTTGTCCCTTACACCTCCAGTTTGGTGATGTTCAAAAATAGCGAAGATATGGAATGCCTCAAACAAGACCCTCACTATTTCTCTTATTTTGAAGCAAGCAAAACCACCCATACCCATTTGCAATCTACCATTGAGTGTTCTCGCGGTGCAGCGGGAGCTTATGGTGCATACTGTGCGCTTAATATGCTGGGCAAGCGAGGCTATCAGACTATGATTGCGCATGGCTTACAAAATGCGGAGTATCTGAAGGGACGATTGAGCGATTTACCTTATTGCAAGGTGGTCGCGAGAGAGAATTTGGGGCCCACAGTGGCCTTTCGCCTGTATCAACCCGCTGATAACCTCGATGTGGATACCCTGTTCGAGCGCGAGCAAAAACTCCATCAGTTAGGCGCGCGTATCGACAGTATTACCCAGCACAGCTTATTTCACCGCGAGCACTTTTTGGCTCGGCAAGGTCGAAAGCTTCATACCAATTGGGTTGAATCCATTGCCCACACGGAGTTCGACACCGATGGCCAGTGCTTGTTTATTCCCGGCGAAAAAGCCGTGTTCCTTAATCCGTATACCGAGCAGCGCCATATCAGTGAATTTGTCGATGCCCTAATGGCAACGGAGACTGAACAGCCCGCCTAAACGCGGGCTTACCAACGCCAAAAGTGCGGCATAAACAGAGCCAAGACGGTGAAATATTCTAACCGCCCCAAAATCATTGCGGCATTGAGAATCCAAATACCGGTATCAGTCACCGGCTGGAAGTTGCTGCCAACCTCTCCAAAACCTGGGCCCAATACATTGATACACGCGACGACCGCAGTAAATGCAGACCAAAAGTCGAGGCCTGTCATCATCATCAACAAGGTGAAAACGCCAGTGGTCAGCGCAGCCAGAGACATAAAGGCCATGACCGCTTGCGTCACGTCGTTGGACACGACTTTGTCTTGATAACGGATCGGCAGCATCGCTGAGGGATGAATCAATTGGTGCAACTGGCGACGAATAATTTTAAACGTGATGATATCGCGAATAATTTTGTTCCCGCCGGCGGTAGAGCCAGAGCAGCCGCCCAAATAAGCACAGAATACCAAGAACAATCCCGTCGCCGCAGGCCAAGAGCTTAAGTCAGCAGCACCAAACCCCGTGCTGGTAATAAAAGACACCACATGAAACGCGGCAAAGCTTAGCGCAACCCATACCGATTCATAGCGTGATTCACCGTATAAATACAATCCCAACATCAGGGATAAGCAGGCAACGACAATGAGGAAGACTCGTGATTCTTCATCGTCGAAATACAAACGCACACCCCGCCAACCGATGCGAAAAATACGAAAGTGCAAACCGAAGTTAATCGCGCCAAGCAGCATAAAGACATTGGAAATCATCAACATCAAATGGCTTTGAAAGTGCCACATACTGGCATCATGGGTCGAGAAGCCACCGGTTGAAACGGTTGAGAAACTATGGGCAATGGCATCGTAAGCACTCATCCCCGCCAAATAATACGCAAGGGCACACGCTAACGTGATCACCACATACACGCCCCATAAATAGTGGGCCGTTTTGGAGATCCGCGGGGACAATTTCTCGTCTTTGATGGGTCCTGGGGTTTCTGCTTTTAACAGCCGCATCCCGCCCACGTTCAACATGGGTAGCACCGCGACTACAAAGATAACGACGCCAAGTCCGCCCATCCATTGTAAAAACTGGCGATACAACAGGAAAGAGGCGGGCATGTCATCTAGCCCACTGAGTACGGTGGCACCAGCAGTGCTGAGTGCACTGATCGACTCAAAGGTGGCATCCGAAAAGTTCACCCCAGTCACCAGTTTAATCGGGATCCCACCCAATATACCGACCAAAATCCACGTAAAGGTCGAGAACAATAAGGCATCACGGAAGGTGACTTGGCTTAACTTACTTTTGCGAAATAGCCAAGAGATAACCAAAGAGGCCATCATCATCAGTAAAGAGGGATAAAAAAACTGTGTCGACACATGATCGCGAAATAGGAATAGCGACAGAAGTCCAAACACAAATTGGACAATACCCATCCATAAAATAGGCATGCCCAATAGACGCAGTGTGTTTTGAAAGTTAATCATGACATGGGAAACTCATCATTAACGCGCCAGTGGCCTGCAAGCCCTTCGAACCACTCGCGTTATCACGCCATTAAAGGCGACAACGGTAAAAGTGCACATTAAACCGCGCACCGTTAAAAGTATATAGCTGGCACATCGGGAATGTCCCACAATGCCACAGGCATATCAGCGTCGTTAATACCCTGCCAACAAGGCATTACGTCGCAGACATGGATCAAAAAAGCCGGGCATTGCTACCCGGCTTTCTATTATTTACTGCGCTTGGCGACGCTCACCGCGGAATGAGCCGCGATCATTGCCACGGTCACGGTTGAAGCGACGTTCGCCACGACCACGGTTGTCACGGTCTTGACGACCACGGCCACCGCCATTGCGATCGCTTGGGCGACGGTCACGGATCACATTGCCTTCAACGCGTTGTGCGTTGGTTTCTTTCTGGCGAATACGTAGCTTCTGAAGCTGCGCAAAGACTTCTTTTGGCATGGTCTTAGGCAACTGTACGTAAGTGTGTCCCGGTGCCAGTTTGATCGCACCAATGTTGTTTTTATCTAGACCCAGCTCGTTAGCAATCGCGCCCACGATGTCTTTAACTTGTACGCCTTGCTCACGACCCACGCTTAACTGATAGGTATCCCAGTCTGCAGGGTTGGTTTCACGGCGATCACGACCATTTTGGCGATCATCACGACGACGCTCACGACGTTGGTTTTCACGTTCCATCGCCGCAATCATTGGATCAGGGCCTTTGTAGAACAATGGACGCTTGCCTTGCTGACGCTGAAGTAGCATCGCCGCTAAGGTAGTCGCATCAACTTCGATGTCGTTTTGTAGCTGTTCAATCAAGCTGACGAAAGGTGCGATTGAGTCAGCATCTTTTTTCTCAGCCAGTTCGCTAGCCAAACGGGCTACGCGAGATTCCGCTACTTTATCGCGGTTCGGCAACTGGATTTCGTCCATGCGCGTCTGAGTGACACGCTCAATGGTACGCAGCATACGCATCTGGTTGGTGCGTACCAACAAGATCGCTTTACCTGCACGTCCAGCACGACCGGTACGACCAATGCGGTGAATGTAAGATTCAACATCAAACGGAATGTCATAGTTAAAGACATGGGTGATACGTGGCACATCAAGACCACGCGCAACAACGTCAGTTGCCACCAAAATATCAATCACGCCACGTTTGATGTGGTCAACCGTACGCTCACGTTGAGACTGTGGAATATCACCGTGCAGCGCAGCGGCTTTAAAGCCACGTGCAGACAACCAGTCCGCAAGACGCTCGGTATCTTGACGAGTACGAACGAACACAATCGATGCGTCTGTGTCTTGCGTTTCCAAAAGACGGCTCATCGCTTCGTCCTTTTCTACGCCTTTCACGACCCAGAATTGTTGCTCAACTTTCTCAACCGTACGGTTGCTTCCCGCAACGTCGATGCGAGCAGGCTTACGCAAGAAACGATCAACGATTTGTTTAACGATTGGAGGCATGGTGGCAGAGAACAACACGCGTTGTGCCGACTCAGGTGCTTGCTCCATGATCCAAGTGACGTCGTCTACGAAGCCCATTTTGAGCATTTCGTCAGCTTCGTCGAGAATAAAGGTATGTACTTCATCCAGCTTCAAACGATCGCGGTTAATCAAATCTTTCACACGACCTGGGGTACCCACGATAATGTGCGCGCCGCTTTTCAGCGCTTTCATTTGATCAACGATCGACGCACCACCGTAGATCTCAAGAATTTTGAGGCCTTTGATGTTTTGCGCCAAGGTTTTCATCTCAGCGGCAACCTGAATGGCCAACTCGCGAGTCGGCGCCATCACGATGGCTTGAGGTTTATGCTGGCTTAAATCAACTTTGTTCAACAGCGGCAAAGAAAACGCCGCGGTTTTGCCCGTACCCGTCTGCGCTTTACCTAGCGCATCACGGCCTTCTAGCAGCACAGGAATAGACGCAGCTTGAATCGGTGTTGGCGATTCAAAGCCCATGGCGTCAAGTGCAGATAAAAGGGTGTCGGCCAGATCTAACTGGCGAAATTTGGTTACAGATTCTTGCATTGGGATCCCAATCTATGAGTGTAGCGAAACGGGGCCCCTTCAGCGTTCTGCTCAACCAGCTACACTGCTCTTTCACAGTGTAAGTCACCAGCGCCACGGGCCTCGGTAATTAAGGGTGTGCATTCTGCGCTATTCAGGCGAAAAAAGCCAGAAAAAGTTGAACAACTTCACAAATTTTGCCGCTTTCGCGCACTCATGTGGCACATTGTTTATCTCGCATACAATCCCTGTATGGTTACGCATCAACCGATTACTGGCGATTCACTTGGATCCACGACATACCACACCATCGATAGCAATTTCCGGTCACGGGTTGGTTTTGGGTGAGCGAATACGTATAGTGTGGCGATTCGAAAACCGAGACCGATGTTATGTTTCAAGACAATCCCCTGCTAGCGCAACTTAAGCAACAGATCCAAGAAACCCTGCCCAAGAAAGAGGGAACGGTGAAAGCCACTGAAAAAGGCTTTGGCTTTTTAGAGGTGGACGATAAAACCAGCCTCTTTATTCCACCACCGTATATGAAGAAAGTGATGCACGGTGATCGTGTTGAAGCCTTCGTTCGCACAGAAAAAGAGCGTGAGGTCGCAGAGCCGGATGCCTTGATTGAGCAAAGCATTGACCGCTTTATTGGTCGCGTCCAGTGGATTCGTAACCGTCTCAATATTGTGCCGGATCATCCGCAAATCAAAGATGCGATTCGTGCCAAAACCCAGCGCGGCTTATCGCAAGACGAGCTCAAAGATGGAGACTGGGTTGTCGCATCCCTGATCCGTCACCCACTCAAAGGCGACGACAACTTCTTCTGCCAAGTCAGTGAAAAAATCACCGATGCCAATGACAAGATTGCACCTTGGTGGGTCACGCTAGCAAAACATAACTTACCAAACCAAGAGCCTGCGCCTAAAGAGGCATGGGAGATGTTAGAGCAAGGTTTAGAGCGCCGCGATCTGACCGCGCTTCCCTTCGTGACCATTGATAGCGAATCGACCAAAGATATGGACGATGCGTTATATGTAAAAGCCAACGAGCAAGGCGACTTTACCATGACAGTTGCGATTGCCGATCCGACTGCGTATATCGATGCGGATGACGACCTTGATCAAGTGGCCCGCAGCCGCGGCTTCACCATTTACTTGCCTGGTCGCAACATCCCAATGTTGCCTCGCGATCTGAGTGACGACTTGTGTTCACTACGTGCCCACGAAAAACGCCCGGCGCTTTGCTGTACCTTCAATATCGCTGCCGATGGCACCATTGCCGATGACGCCGAGTTCTTCTCTGCATGGATCCAATCACACGGCCAGCTAGCCTACGACAAGGTGTCGGATTACATCGAGCAAGGCGAACAGGCGGCATGGCAGCCAGAGAGCAGCGACATCGCGGATCAAATCCATCAGTTGCACCAGTTTGCACTTGCCCGCATTGAATGGCGTGAAACGCATGCGGTGACCTTCCCCGATCGCCCTGACTATCGCTTTGAGCTCAGCGAAGATAMCGATGTGATCGCGATTCATACTGACGCGCGCCGCATCGCTAACCGTATCGTTGAAGAGGCGATGATCAGCGCTAACATTTGTGCAGGTCGCAAACTGCGTGAATCCTTCGGTTTCGGTATTTTTAATACTCACGCAGGCTTTAACAGTGACAAGCTGAACGATGTGGTCGAGTTGGTCAAAGCCCATGACGGAGAAGCCGAGAGCGAGAGCTTGGCAACCGTTGAAGGCTTTAGCGCATTGCGCCGTTGGTTAAACAGCCTCGACAGCACCTATCTCGACAACCGCCTGCGTCGTTTCCAAGCGTACAGTGAAATTGGTCATGAGCCTGCTCCTCACTACGCGATGGGCCTTGATGTCTACGCTACATGGACATCGCCTATCCGCAAGTACGGCGATATGATTAACCACCGCTTACTCAAAGCGATCATTCGCGGCGAAACCGAAGCCAATGCCCCTGCGGATACGGTCGGTGAAGAACTGGCTGGTCATCGCAAACACCACCGCATGGCCGAGCGCGATGTCGCTGATTGGCTGTACGTCCGTTTGTTAAAGCCAGAAGTGGAAGCACAAACCCGTTACACAGCGGAAATCTTTGATATTAACCGCGCGGGTATGCGTGTTCGCCTACTCGAAAATGGCGCACCGGCGTTTATTCCATCGTCGCTGATCATCGATAACAAAACCCGCATTGCCTGTGATAAAGAAACAGGCACAGTGACCATTGATGGCAACGTTGAGTTTAAGCTAGGCGACAGCCTGGAAGTGGTGATTGCGGATATCAAAGAGTCAACTCGCTCCATTGTGGTAAAACCAACCCAAGTGTTTACCCTGCCTGAGCAAGCGAAAGACGCGTAATTTCGTCCTCTTTCTTGTGGCTCTCTACGGCGAGTCAACTCCCCTTCAAAGCCAAGCCTTGTCGCTTGGCTTTTTTATTGGGCGTATTGCGCTTGAAATGATAAGTTAATCATTAGTTTTGCGCTATCTAACGGAAACGCGCCAAGGTCATCGAGCCACCATCCCATCGATAACAAGCCTTGATGGCGCATCGGAGGAAAAAGCACAAGGCTGGTCACAGTCTGTTTGTTTAAGGTTCTGATTTTGGCACTCTTTCACCATGCGCAAACTATGATAACTAAAACACAATCATTGATTTTTCACACTCGCCACGCAGTATATAAGGTGTCATGGGGCTGTTACATTCACCGTTAGCACGTTTGGGCGTGCCGCTACTTATCTTCCTTGTTTTTGCTGCAGGTTATCACCCGTTGCTGGCCTCGCTTTCGCCATACCTAAACTTACTCTATGCCGCGCCCTTCTATTTATTATTTAC
>NZ_MUFL01000066.1:0-19825 GCF_001995355.1 Salinivibrio sp. PR919
AGCATAATGCGTTTACGACTCACGCACGGTTTATTCGCTGCTGCCTTGATAGCAGGTGGTACTCAAGCGGCCTGGTTTGATGGTAATGATGCCTTGACCAGCGCCCATCAACGCCTGCTGGAAGGGAACACAGCAGGCAGTATGGACGCCATGATTGAAGCCTGGCAGCAGCCAAATCTATCCGCTTCGCGTCAGCAGCACTTGGCGCAGCTGCTTGCGTTGGCGATAACCGAAGATTGCGGGCGGAGCTTGAGTCAGCAGACGATGCCAGATTGGCTGAGCAATTTATCCCTGCGCCGTGAAACGGTGCAGACGACCAGCCGTGTCTATTATCGCTTGCAAGTTCGTGGGGAGTCTCAGCCCGGTATTGCCCGTTTTTCGCTGAAACATTGGCCTGATGAAACCATTATTTCGCAGCGTTTGAGCGGTCAAAACCAACACCAGTGGTTACTAGAGCAAGATGGTCTTTCTGAGMCAGTGAAAGAAGGGCTCTATCAGCTTGAGGTGACGTCAGTAGAAGGAGAAACATGGACCAGCTGGTTATTGATGACTCAGCCTCAACCTTTGCAAAAAATCAGTTGGAAAGACACGCGAAGTTGGCGGATAGCCCCGCCTGACAGCTTAGACTCTACGTGTCAGCGCCCGTTTTTGACGCTCAATCTCTATCCCCACAATCAGCCAGATGGTGCGCCGATATGGTCGGTCGAAAAGCACAAACGCTTGCCCACAACGTTGCCAGTGCTGGATGTACCGAACGGCCAGTATTGGTTTAGTGTGGCGCTGATTGAAAGGCGCTGGCAAGGAGCTTTGTCTGTTGAGGAAGTGCAGCGAATTGGCCGGGCGATTGATTTACCTGATTTGGATCCGGATGCGCTTCGCGCAATAAAGCCCGACTGACCAAGGTGTTACACGGCTTAAACCTGACATTGTTCACATCTTTTGACCTTACCTGATCGCGCTGGTTGCCAAGCCGCTACGCTCTTTAAATAAACGAAGAGGAAAGCGAGGCAACCTAATGCACGATAAAAAACACCTGCTTGTGTTTGCGCTTGCAGCATGTACAGGGTCTGCAGTGGCAGCGACCAATCCTACCGATGCGCGAACAAATGCGATGGGTGGGGCTGCAGTTGCGGCAGGCGACTACTTATCTGCAGGATTTCACAACCCTGCCTTGGCGGCACTTGACCCTGACAGCGCGTTTGGGGTGGTTTTTCCTTATCTTGGCGCAGAAGTGCGTGACCCAGATAAGCTCATGGATGATTTAGACGATATCTCTGATGCTTACGATAACAACGACCTAACGGCTGCGCAGCAAGCAATGCGAAATGCGCAGGGTGATCAGGCGCACTTGGATGCGGGGGTCGGTGCAGCTGTGGGGATCCCAACTGGCTCTATCTCTGCGACACTCTATGCTTCAGGGATCATCGAAGGTGCAATCTTACCGGATATTAAAGATAGCGATATTACCACACCGTCGATTAACCCCAGCTCGACCGCGACCATCGTTGCCGTGGGGGTGGGTGAGCTGGGTGTTGCGCTTGCATCAAACGTGGAAATTGCCGGTCAACGTATCGCGGTGGGTGTCTCCCMAAAATTGCAGCGCATTACAACCTATAACTATGGCGTCTCGGTTGATTCTTATGACACCGATGACTGGGATGATAGCCGTTACCGTGAAGAAGATAACGGCTTTAACATTGATGTCGGAGCGGTGTGGCAGACTGGCCCTTATCGCGTCGGCTTAGCCGGTAAAAACCTGATCAGTAACGATGTGGACACAGTGACAAGTAGTACAACGGGTCACAGCTTTACCTATGAGGTAGGGCCACAGTTTACGCTTGGCTCGGCGTTTGTCTCCGACTTTGTCACCATTGCCGGCGATATCGACTTAAACAWGAGCAAAGGGTTTAAAGGCACGCTGAATATTGACGATGATACCCAGTTTTTCCGGATCGGGGCTGAATTTGATGCCTTTGGCCATGCCCAATTACGCACTGGTTATCGCGCGGATATGAAAGATAACGTTGAAGACGCATTTACACTGGGTCTAGGCTTGTCACCCTTTGGGGTGGTCAACGTGGATATCGCGGCGAGTATCATTGATAGCAACAGCTATGGGGGCTCAGCCCAACTCGCATTTACTTTCTAAGCTCGCGGTGACGAAAAGTCGATGACAACGCAAAAGGCAGGCYCTAAAATAGCCTGCCTTTCTAATAGATGAGCGTATTTATGTTCGACGGTATTACATTGACGCATGATGAGCAGCAACAGGCTGCAGAGCGTATTCACGCTTTGATGGCAGAGGGCATGAGTAGTGGTGAAGCCATCATGAAAGTCGCGGCAGAGATCAGAGCACAAGCAGCAGCAGCCTCAGCGTCTGAAGAGTAAGAAAAAGCAGCAGAATATGCTGCTTTTTTATTTACAATTCACCGGATCCCTGATTTATTTAATAGTAGAGAGGTCAAGGGAGTCGGGGATGAGTCACGCGGTCGAACAAGCAAGAGAGTGGGCACGAGTCAGGCATGCGCTGCAACGATATGGTGCGCAGCCTTATCGCTGCCATCTCGATCATGTAGAGCGTATTGCTGCACCATATGGTGAAGACGCGCGTATTGTCGCTCAGTTGCATGATATTCTTGAAGACACCGCCACTCGCGTCGAAGAAATCGCCGAGCGCTTTGGGCCGACGATAGCGCGAGCGGTTATGCTGGTGACCGATCCGCGCAAACCGACCCGACATGAGAGAAAACGGGCACTCAACCAACGTTTGATCGCGCTGGATCCCAGCGATGAAGCCGCATGGCTCGCCTTGGTTGTCAAAACCTGTGACCGTCTTGCCAATGTGATCGCAAGCAGTGAACACAGTCCACCGCGTTTTCAGCAATATCAACGAGAGCATGGCGGCTTTCGGGTGGCCGTATATCGCCCTGGTCTATGTGATAATTTATGGGCGGAGTTGGATGGTCTGATTGATGCCGGCCAGCAAGCCGACCGACATCCCGATCACCAACTTCACGCCTCGATATCGTAGACAGTCGGAATGGGTTGACGTTTGTGCTGGGTGGATTGATAGACCTGAATGATCTTCTCTTTCACCGCCTCATCGACGGGCTTGCCTTCCAAGAAGTTATCAATTTGCTCATAGGTCAGCTGAAGCGCGTCTTCATCGGCTTTTTGTGGTGATAACTCCTCCAAATCCGCGGTCGGGACTTTATTGACCAATACCTCTGGCGCACCCAGTGCCGCAGCCAGTTGGCGCACTTGTCGCTTGCTTAATCCAAATAGAGGAGCAAGGTCGCAGGCACCATCACCGTACTTGGTATAGAAACCAGTAATGTTTTCCGCAGAATGATCGGTCCCAATTACCAACCCTTGAGTTAGTCCAGCAATCTCGTATTGAGCGACCATGCGGGCGCGTGCTTTGACGTTACCTTTGACGAAATCAAGGGTTCCTTCGTTATCGGGTAAACGATCCACCGCCGCGACGGCATCTAATACCGCACCGTGCATGCCATCAACACCGGGTTTGACATTGACCGTGACCGTTTTGCTTGGCTTGATGAACGACAATGCCAATTGCGCTTCGTCTTCATCTTTTTGCACGCCATAGGGCAACCGCACGGCGATAAATTGATAGTGATTACGGCCGATCTCTTCGTTCAATTGCTCAACGGCTAGCTGGGCTAATCGACCACAAGTTGAAGAATCAACGCCCCCGCTAATACCTAACACCAGGCTGCGCGTTCCCGAGCGGGTGAGCATGGTCTTAATGAAGTGAATGCGGCGTGTAATTTCTGCTTGTGGATYGATAAAAGGTTGAACGCGCATTTCTTCGCGGATGTGTTGTTCCATGTTGTGTTCCTCTTGATTTCGCTTGCATGCGACCGACGTGATGATTCTTATTGGGTTATTGTGCATGATCTCGCAAAGCTTGGGTATAGCTACGCCACGATTAACCGTTATCACTGGTTACGAGATGGCCAATAGCGTCGATCCACGTCGCTGATGGTCGCGCAATCAGGCAGATACATGTAAACTTCGTGGCAAAGAGGAATGATATGACTGAAAAAATTGCCATTTTTGGCAGTGCGTTTAATCCGCCCACACGCGGGCATGCTTCTGTTATCGAACAGTTGACGCATTTTGATCGCGTATTGCTGGTACCAAGTTATAAGCATGCGTGGGGAAAATCGATGGCCTCGTTTGAACAGCGTTGCCAATGGGTTGATGCCTTTATTCACGATTTGAACATGCCGCAGGCCTCGTGCTGTCGCCTTGAAGCAGAGCTGGGTAAAAATGGTGACGCTGTCACAACTTATATGTTGCTGACCGCGCTGCAGGCACACTATTGCCACGCCGATCTGACTTTTGTCGTCGGGCCAGATAACTTATTAAAGTTCGGCCAGTTTGCGCACAGTGAGCAGATCCTGGCGCGTTGGTCCGTGCTAGGAATGCCAGAATCCGTCAATGTACGCAGTACGTATATCCGCGATCGGCTGGCAAAAGGGCTGTCAGTCGACGACTTGACGACCCCAAGTGTTGCCGAGCAACTCAGCCATACAGCATTCTCGTTCTCTGATTAAGCGAGTACAGCGTGATATTCGTCGGATAGCGCAAGGGCTACATCGTAAGATAGCCCAAGCGAGGTTGCAGCAGCTTCCAGTTTGTTGCCGGATTTAAGCTGCGCCCTTAACTGGCGGACAGTGAGATACTCGCACAACGCTGAATAGGTAAGCTGAGTGCAGGCCTGGAAGGTAAAATGCGCGTTGTCACCTTCGAGAGGCCGCCCAGCATTCGCTTGATCAACACAGGCCGCTACACATTGATAGCTAGCGTCGTTTGCGATTGCGGGTGATAGCGTCACCAGCTGATCGAGCAGTACCCCATGCAGGCGACGCGTTGCCGGTGTGTTTTGGTTCGCACCGGATAACGGATCAAGTGCTGTGAGTCCGGCATGCAATAATGTGCTGGGTATCACGTGGCCCGCAGACTGAGGAAGTGACACCGTCACTCTAGGCGATACCGTTAGCTGATGCAGGCTGGTGTGTGGCGTGATCATCAGTGCGTATAGACAATCAAACGGGAGCCAAAAGCCTTGGCCAGCGTACACGGGAATATCCTGTTTACCGAGGCGTACGAGAACTAAACCGATTTCTACGTACAAGAAAGTGGCGGTATGGCGACGCTTTCGCGGGGTAAGCACGAGGCAATCTTGGTGATAGGCGGTGTATTCGCTGGTGTACTTCATGTCTGGCTCTCATTTTTACAGGCCGGCAATGTTGAGCACTTTTAAACAAGAGGTCAAGCCCCAATATGATTGAGGGAACTCATGAGTACAGTATAGGTCTGACCTCCAACCTCTATAAAATGTCGCTGGATTAACTTTGAATCCTTGTTTGACCGCGTAGAATGGCGCGGTTTTTATCAAATGAAACGGAAGAACGTGCAAACAGTTAACGATCCTTACCAAGACATCCGCCCTTATCATGATGATGAGGTACCTGCAGCGATTCATCGCTTGATCCAAGACGATGAATTTATCAATGCGATCTTATCCTATCGTTATCCTCATGCTTCGGGCCCGCTAGGGTGGTTACTTAAGCCCGCACTGAAACTTTACCTCACCCAAAAGTGGCGCAACATTAAAACCGTACAAGACGTGCAGTTGCATGTCGCGAGTTACATGCGCAAGATGATCAAAACATCATGTGACAACGTCACTGTTTCGGGGGTCGAGCACCTTTCGCCGGATAAAGCGTATCTCTTTGTCTCTAACCATCGTGATATTGCGATGGATCCCGCGCTGGTCAATTGGTGTTTGCATCAGCAAGGCTTAGACACAGTGCGTATCGCGATTGGTGATAATCTATTGCGTAAACCCTGTGCGACCGAGCTGATGAAGTTAAATAAGAGCTTTATCGTCAAACGCTCCGCCAGAGCGCCGCGTGAAATGATGAAATCTCTCTCTCAGCTGTCGGCGTACATACGCCATTCATTAGATGAAGGCCAGTCTATCTGGATTGCTCAGCGTGAAGGGCGTGCAAAAACAGGATTAGACATGACCGATCCTGCCATCCTCAAGATGTTCTACATGGAAGGGCGCAAAAACAAGCAATCCTTTGATGAGTACATGCAGGCGCTAAATATCGTGCCGGTGGCCATCTCATATCAAAATGATCCTTGCGACTTAGACAAAGCGACTGAGCTAGATGCCGTCAACCGTTTGGGCGCTTACGAAAAGAGTGAATTTGAAGATATTCAAACGATTGTAAAAGGCATTGTGGGGCAGAAGCGTCAAGTTCATGTCGCCTTCGGTGCACCTGTGACCGTGTCACAATCAACACCAGAGACTTTAGCGGCGGATATTGATCGGCAAATTCACTGTCTATATCGACTTTATCCAGCTAACTATATCGCGGCGGGGGAAGCGCATGACAGTGTTACCGCCGAAGAGCGCGAGCTGTTTGAACAAAAGTTGGCACAAGCACCTGAGGTAGCACGCGATTATATTCGTCAGATGTATGCGAATCCGGTGATTAATGCGCAACGTGCCGCCAGTGATCAAGCGACGACATCGATAGACCAATAGTGACAAGGTCACCTATTGCTAGCGTGAAGGCGATCCCACACGGGCGGATCGCCTACTTCTTCGAGCATAAAGTCGATAAACTCGCGTACTTTAGGGGCTAAATGTTTGCGGCGAGGGTAGACGATATAAATCGGAAGCGCGAGGCAGGGACGCCAATCTGGTAAGATCTCAACCAGCTCACCTTTTTGAAGTTCATCATCGAGGAGGTAGGTCGCTAAATAGGCAACCCCCATCCCCGCTTTTACAGCTTCAAGCACGGCAGGGGCGTTATTGATGTTATAGCGGCCCGATACGCGAACTACTTGCTCATTGCCTGCTTTATTGAATGGCCATTTATCATAGCTGCGCTCGCGACTTTGATAGGTGATACAGTCATGGTGCCTCAAATCACTCAATTGACTTGGTGTTCCTTGCCGAGCTAAATAGTCCGGCGAGGCAACCAGTTTAAATTGGCAATCCGCGAGCTTGCGAGCCACCATTCCCTCTGGCGGTTGTTCATGGATCGCGACCCAGCAATCATAGCCTTCTTCAACCAGATTAGGGCGATGATCAAAGAGTGTAATATCGAGATCGAGCGCAGGGTACTTTTGCCGAAATGTGGCAAAACTGCGCGTGATCAGCGTGTTACCAAATGACTGTGCGACACCGATACGTAACTTGCCCGTCACTTCGTCACGATAACCTGCCACCATGGCTTCCGCTTCGTCTAGCGTTGCCATAAGTTGCGCACCATAGTCGGCGTATTGTGCGCCGATTTCCGTTAGCGACACAGAGCGCGTATTCCGCTGTACCAATTGCACCCCCAACCTGTCTTCCAAATAACGCACTTGCTTACTGACTTGAGACTTTGAAATCCCTAACCGTTCCGCTGCGCGAGTGAAGTGTTGTTCTTGAGCCACGGTAGCCAAAACAACAATTTGTTGAAGGTGATCAAGCATTGCTTACGCTTCCCTGAAAGTTGGTAGCCAGAAGCGTACCACAGTTCAACCCAGCTCGGGAGAGCAGGGCATCATTTAGTGACGCCGTCACGTCATTAGTTGAGAGACCCAAAGTGGCTATTGCACTTATTTCATAAAATACTATCCAAGCGTGACAACTTACCAACTGCCAAGCTCGCTTATCGCTTCGATCATTCTATGACCAATGACGGGTCCACCTATCGCCTTCTGTTATCTCTAACGAAATAAAATGACTATTTATCCATTACTTGATCTTATAGTTTTCCAGTGGAAACAATGATACGTGTGAATTGTAAGTGCTTACTACAAACGCTGTAATTTAATTACGTCTGACCTGTTTGCGGATGCTGCTGCTAACTATTTATTAATTTCATTCATTTAATGAATCGATGTTATCTGTTTATATTCATGGGCTAACATGGATAGAATTCAGGCTGGAGGTGGACATGATCGAATTACTCAAGCAGTTTTTTATCTTAGGCTGTATGTCATTTGGTGGCCCTGCGGCACATATCGGCTATTTCGAGCGCGTTTTTGTGAAAGAGAAGCAGTGGCTGAGTGCAGAGGCATTTGCGTCAGGTTTGGCGATCAGTCAGTTTTTACCGGGACCAGGCAGTAGTCAGCTTGGTATGTATATCGGCTATCAGCGCGGTGGCTATTTGGGAGCATTGGGGGCATTTGTCGCGTTTACGTTACCTTCTTTCGCTTTATTAACCGCAGCAGCGATGCTTAGCAGCAGCAATGATACAGCGGGTTGGATAAGCACACTGATTAGTGCGGCTAAGTTATTGGCTGTGGTTGTGGTGATTGACGCGACAATATCGATGGGGCGAAAATTCATCCATTCGTTCACTACAGCGGTGATTGCAATTGTCACTACGGTATGGCTACTAGTGTCGCCGTCTGGCGTTGTTTATCAAGTACTCCCCATCTTACTCGCTGGCATGATCGGTGCTATTGGTTTTAAACAAACCAGTGTTCAGGCGGCTTCGATATCGATGGCGCACGCGCAACGGCGCAGCGGGATCATTCTCAGCCTGTTTGGGTTTTTACTCACGGTTCCTTGGCTTTTCAATAGTGTCCTGCCGGTACAAGTCTTCAACCTGTTCTACCAAGCGGGAAGTTTTGTATTTGGCGGCGGCCATGTGGTGCTGCCGTTGTTAGAGCCCATTGTGGGTGACGTTGTCACAGACTCTGCATTGATTGAAGGCTACGCCGCCGCACAATTAGTGCCAGGTCCGATGTTTACCATGGCCAGCTATCTTGGTGCGACGGTTGAAGGGCTATCGCCAATATGGGGAAGTCTTATCGCCACAGTCGCAATCTTTTTACCCGGTGCGTTATTGATGTTTGGTGTATTGCCCGTGTGGGAGGCCGTTAAATCGCAGCCTAGATTGGCGGGGGCTATTATCATGATTAATGCCAGTGTTGTCGGACTCTTAGCGGCAGCGCTTTATCAACCCGTATGGGTATCGGCGTATAGCCAGTGGACTGATTTAATCCCGATAGCCGTTGGGTTAGTGGCGCTCATTAAATGGCGATTATCAGTTTTTTGGGTGCTGTTAATGATGATTGGTTACCAGTGGTTCTTTTGATGCCGTCCAGCCCGATATGAGTTCGGGCTTTATTTTACTCCCTTAATGCACTATAACTTTATATGTTAATCAAAAATTCAACGTACTATCTGGTGGTCAAAGATATCTCAGTTGCCAAGACAACAGGTATCACACCATACGGTGTTTAGATGTGGTGGGCAGAAAGTATCGTGCCCCAAGCGGTTATAACTCTTGGGGCGATTGGTAGTGGAGATATCCTTTATAGCGAATATTGCCATGTCTGGCGACTGCCGGTTTCCGATGCACGTTGAGCAAGTTCAATCGCGTAAATTACCTTAGTCGCGGATTCGGCGCTCACCGGGGAAGGGCGTTGATGTGTGATCGACTCTGCCAGTAAAGTAAAAAGTTGCTGGTATTGGCCAGTATGTAATGGGCAAGTCATTTTAGTGACGCTGTCACCTTTCTCTAGCGTTGCTTCATGCGACTGAGTACCAAAGTTTTTGTCCAATATGGACATGGCTGCACGCAGTTGATCTTCTTGAATATCTAACCCGTTGCAAGAGAAGGTTGCCTTTTCGCCGTGTACCGTAAAGCGCTCTGTGGTGCCTGACCGATATGGGCTAGAGTTCAGTATCACTTCGCTATCTGGGTAATGCAACGTGAGCTGAAAATAGTCCGTTGTTTGGCTCCCTGGGCGTAAAGCGCGACACTGAGCTGAAATAGCGTCTGGGTCTCCGAGCAGGGTTAGTGTTTGGTCAATCAGGTGCGAACCCAAATCGAAAAGAATACCAGCGCCTTCGCCAGGCAGCTCTCGCCAACGTTGCCTTACTTCTGGGCGATAGCGGTTAAAGCTTGAATGCATGACTTTAATATCACCAAGCTCATTGTTTTCTATCAGTGATTGGAGAGTCAGAAAGTCGCCATCCCAACGGCGATTATGGTAAGGACAGAGGATTAGGCCTTTTTCATCCGCCAATTTTGCCAGAGCAAGACCGTCTTCACTGCGCGTGACAAATGGCTTTTCCACCAGAACATGGCAACCGGCTTCGAGTGATTGGCGTGCGTGCTCATAATGCAGATGATTGGGTGTGGTAATGACGACCAAATCAGGACTTTCATGCTCAAGCAGCGTATTGATATCTACGTAGCATGTCGCTTGGGGTAAATGTTGCGTGACGTTCTCGGGCTTACTGGAGACAACAGCCGTAATATCAAACTGCGGCATCGCATTAAGAAAAGGAAGATGGAATGTGTTGGCAGAAAAGCCGAAGCCAACCAATGCGGTTTTAATCATGAATAAACCCAAAATGGACGGTGTTTGTCTAAACCCTATAGAAAATCTCAAGGATGATCAATTGGCGCGCCCGACAACATCGATTATGCTAGTGCAGTCAAGAAGGTCGGGTCGATAGCTTTTTGACTGAATGCATCAGAGAGACGCGGATGTGTCGCCATTTTAAATTGCTTAGGCCGGGCACTGCTAAGTCAAAGAGTGATTTAAGGAGACACTTTAACTTTGCTATAAAGTGACATTACAACTTTGCCCTTACACCATTGGTGCGCATTATCTATGGTCTGGTAAGTCACGGCGAAGGCCGCGCGCCTGCCACTAAAGTCTTGATTAGTCGGGCATTTTCCTCTTTTTCTTCAAGTACGCGATAGACGACATTTTGATCGTCTTCATCCGCCAAATCGACCAGCAAAAAGACAGCCTCCCAGCTCGGAATACTTTTATTTAAACGCCAGCGAGATAGTGTTGCATGCTTTAGGTTTAGTTTTTTCGACAAAGCATAGTCCGAGGGCAGATTGTGCCTAGCTTTTGCTTTATCCATTAATTCAGTAATTACACTCATTACTCAACCGTCAATTGATGCCTTTTGTTAAATAATAGGCTGACAAAATGATCATATCCATAGTGAATAGCCACTTGATATGTAATTGGCGATTGATATTTAATCCCTCTTGACGTTTTCGTGAACTCGAGCAGGAGGATCAACAACATGGAACAAGCCAACGGCATAGCATGGATTGAGAAAATCCGTCGCGATCTCGACTTACCAAAACCCAAGCATATCAAGTGTGGTTGTCCAGACCGCCGCTACTCACGCGCCTATCAAATCGCGGCCAAACGTGCCGCACAAGCCAAGCGTGCGCGCGTGTTGGGGGCGTTATGAGTGCAACCACTTCACACAGTTTCGCTCACGCGGAAACGTCCGGCGGCGCGGCTCCTTGTGAGCCGCAAAGCCACTTTACATGGCGTTGCGCCGCGTCCGGCAACGAATACCAAATTTATGAGCAAGACGGCCAAGCGCGCTTTGTCGCTGAGTTTGTCGGCGGCGTGATTTTTATCGCGCCGTATCAGGTGTTTTATTGTGACAAAGGCCGCGAGCCAGCACTGATGGCCGTTTTCACGCCAGAAAGCATCGAGCCGATCGGCGTGATGGTAGAAAGCGTCTTGATGTTCGAGATGCTGCAAGCGTTTCGCGCGGTGGGCGTTCTGGTCGTGGAGGATAGCGAGCTATGACTATGCACTTTGAGCTTACAAAAGACGATATAGAGGAAATTGTGTGCTGTATCGTTGATTGTCAATTAAGCCGCGATGATGCTTGTGATTACGCGATTGAGGTAGCAAGAGAGGCGATGGCCGCGCGCGTGGAGAGTAGAAGTGTTGAGCAATTGGTAAATGATGGCCGAAATTTAATTGCTGAGATGCTTGAATCAGGTTTTAAGGTGTTGAATGCAGAGATTTTAATATCGGCGGCGAAAGGGGTAGAGTTTTACAGAGAGGTGGAGCACGTCGAAGCCAATCTGATGAATAGGGTTTTTGATGAAAAAGGGGATTTTTCTTTGGTTGAAAGGGCAGCAGCAAGAAAATCATGCTAGACAAAAACGCCGTCCTATTCGCCACGGCGGGGATCGTCAAAAGTGACCCCGCCAAAATGCGAAATAACATACTCAACCCGCAACTAGCCGAAGGCGAAACGCCAGCGGCTTTTTTTGTATCCCAGCGCCAAGAGTTACAACGTCACCAGTATTGCCACCGCCAAAATTTTGCACTCAGTGAAAGCGAGCGCGAAACCGCCCGCGAAGCGGCGGCGCAAAGCGCCGGAGAGCATAGGCTTGTCAAAGGGTGCGAAAGTCCGACAAGGACGAACGCCAAGAAAAAAGCGATTTTGCACAAATCGCGGATGCTCAAAAAATCGATTGACCGCGAAACGGGCAAAAACATTGTGGATCCGGTTCACGCGGAAATGTGGAGCGACGGCAGCACCCGCGCACCGGAGAAAAACCGCCGCTTTGTGGTGTCACATCAAGAATGGTCGGGCAAATGGCGCGCCGGAATCCATGTGCAACCACGGCCAACGGACGCCCCCGACGCGCAAACAGGCGCACGCTTTACTGAAAACCTGACCGCTAACGCGGTAAGAAAAATTTTTGAAGCGGCGGCGTATGTCGCGACGTGTCACGGTGGCTTTACCACGTTTTTAACGCTCACCTTTGACGAACAAACGCGTCAGCGTCTTTTTTGCGCCGATGATGCGGAGCCAGAAACCACCATCGGGCGCGAAGTGTCGCGCTTTCTCGACGGTGCAAAAAAAATGTATCAACGCGGCTGGACGTCAACCTATCAGACCGCACGCGACGCGGAAAGCGGCCGCCTTTACTGTCCGATTGATAGCCAACCGACCAAGGTAGACGGTGCAGGCGATGCGGATTTTCACTACATGTGGGTGGCCGAATGTCCGGCGAACGAGGACGGCGAGCCCAACCCGCACGTACACCTTTTAATGAGGTGGGACGTCGAAAAGCCGTTTTTCTCTAACTGGGCTGAGCGTTTGGAGGGTATCTGGGGGCATGGATTCGCCAAGTTAGAGCGCATCCGTCAGCCAATGGCCGCCGGAACCTACATCATCAAAGCCGTGGGCTATGCCGCCAAGGGGCAGAACGCGGAGCAAGGCTTAATTCGTGGTAATCGCTATAACATTGCGCGCGCCAGCCGTGCGCCAGCGTTTGAAGTGGTCGCCAGCTTTGAAGCGGAGCGCATGGGCGCGATTATCGCCGGATTGCGCGATCAGTTGGAAGCGTGGAAAGCGCCACGACTGAAAGCACGCGGCAAGCTCAAAAAGCAGGTGGCCGCCAGTGCCCGGGCTTATTCCATCGTGAAAAAGTCGAAAAAACTTACTCAAGCACAAATCGATACACGATTGGCAAAGCTAAAAACGCGGCTGAAACAAGCGGATAGCCAAATCGACGCCATAAACGCGGAAATCAAGGCGCGCGGCGTGACAGTGTCGCGCGATCATCCGCTTGTACATTTCGACGGCGCGCATGCTGAGTTAAATCTTAATAGCTTTTTAGTCTATGCCGCCGGAGCCAAAGGCTGGAGCATGGCCGAAACGCGATTAGACACGGATAGCGGCGCGCACTATTGCGCGCTTGATTGGCAGCCAATACGCCAGCAAGCGGCACAAGAGCTAGGCAGCAAAGACGCCGCGCGGCGCTTTGCTGAGAGTGTCGAACAACTAAAAACAAACGAGAAACGAGAGTAGTTATGGATAACCAACGTCAGTTAATCAATGAGCTAGAAAAAGAAACCAAAACGCTAAGCACCGCGCCGATGATTGGCGCAAAAGTCGCGGCACCGCTGCGACTGTTAATCGTGTGGATGCGCAGCATGGTTGATGAACTAAAACACATCAAAGAACGGTTAGACGAATTGGAGGCGCGCCAGTGACACTACCCAAACGCAAAACCAAAAACGAGGCCATAGGCGTTAAACGCTGCGGCTGTGGTGACGTGATGACGATTCACCGCGCGGCCGGAACGCGAGCCGGAACACTTTACAGCATTTGTGACAAGTGCGGCGTAGACCAGCGCAACGGCGACGCACCCCAAGCCTTTTTTGCCGATCACTTTGACAGTCTCGAAGCCTTGGAGGCCAGCGAGGCCGCGCCAGCACTCGGCCAAGAGACCGAAAGCGAGGGCGGAACAGGGGCGGAAATCATGGCGGTGGAGGCCGCCAACGATGCCGAAATCATGGCGGCTGAGGGCGAATCCGAGGGCAAGCGAGGGGCGGCACCATTCGCCCTTGTCGCTGCTATCGTGGGTGGTCTTGTTGGCCTATTGGCCTTGGCGGCCAAACTCAAAGAAACACCACAAACATAAAAAAGAATAGGGCTAGGTATGGAAAACACAGAGCAAGAAAGCGCGCAGCAAGACGCGCTATTAGCAGAACTGGCGGCCTATGACGCCGCCAACGACCCCGAAATCAAGGCCGAAACCGAGCAGGCCGAGCAAGACGAAGCCGAGGCCGAGCAGGCCGCCGCCGAAATGGCCCCCATGTCGGCGATGTTCGCATTGATGGGGATTGAGCAAGCAATCAAAGCCTTTGTCCATCCGCGCTTTGAGATCAGCGACGAACGTCGCGAACAAGTCGCGCGTGATTGTGCCCCCGCGCTGATTAAGTACGGCGCAATGCTTCCGGCATGGCTGGCCGAATACGAGGCCGAAATCATGGCGGTTAAAGCCGTTGGCGGCCTGACCATTGAATCTGTCGGCCAAGTAAAACGCCTACAGGCCGAAGATCGCGCCGCACTGGGCGCCATGCAGGCCGAGGACGCGGCCAACGATGACGAAGATAAAAACAAGGAGGACGCGGCCTAATGCAACCCATCAACGCGAACAACGCACTACGAAACGGCCATATCTGGATTGCTGGCATGTCGGAGAGCGGGAAAACCAGCTACGCGAAAAAGCACACGCTCGAAAAAAACGACCATGTGATGATTTTTGACCCGTTTGGGGATTATGAGGGCAAGCTCGCAGGCTTGAGCGTGCGCACGTTTGATAAGCTGGCCGATGTGTACCAAGCGGCCAAGGCGGCGCGCGAGAAACAATCAGGCTTTCGTATCGCATGGCATCCAAAGCGTGCCACCAAGCCCGCCGATTTTGACAAGTTCTGTCAGGTCGTTTGGGCGTTGGGCGATGGCAACAATCAACCGTTAAAGGCGCTACTCGAAGAAGTCGCGGAGCATTCCGAGACCGCAGGCAAGGCCAGCGGCTACCACGGCCAGCTATTGCGCGTCGGGCGTAAATTTAACATTCACACGATCAATTTGTTCCAACGCGGCCAAGAAGTATCAAAAACCATTTTGGACAACTGCCGACGCTGTGCCGTGATGATGCAAAAAACCGAGGACTCGGCGCGCTACATCCAGCAAAAAACCGGTATTCCGGCCGAAGAAATCGCCACATTGGCGCAGCTTGAATACATCGAGCAAGACGGCAAGGACTGGACGCGCGGAAAAATCCGCTTTTAAAACGTGACAAAAATCACAAATTTGAAAGGGCGAGGGCTATAGGCTCCCGCCCTTTTTTTGGGTTGAAAGTATGGCGGCGCGGAGTGTTGCAATAGTGGCTCGTTAATCACTGCTTTTTTTTAAACACAAAGGGCGAAACCATGAAAAAAACCACCATGACCACTATCGCGATTGCAGCGGTTGTCGCTGCGGTTGTCGTTTGGGCATCAAATAACGTTGATGCAGTTGAAGACGCGATCGGTTAAGGAGCGCAAGGCATGTTTTACAACCCACGACCAAAAGAACTGGATCCGGTAGAGGGCGTTTACTGGGGACGTCAAGCGCACTTGCGCCTAGTGACGGGCCCAACGTATCAACAAATCGAGCTTGTGACGAATATCGAAGACCCCGCCGATATCGACTATGTGCGCCTAACGCTTAACGGCTCGCCCATTGTTGATGTGACAGGGCAAGACTTGGTCGATATCCAAGAGCATCGCGGCAACTACGTCGAGAAAGGCCGCTATATCATCCCGTTTTGCGATCTTGGCATGAAAACGAAGCAAGGCATGCGCCACGGCGAGCTAGTCACGCTCGCGGGTGAGCTATGGATGCTGTACATCCAGCTAAAAAACAAAGACGGCAACGCAACGCCGCCAGTGATTGAAGCGCGCGCCCACACCACTGTCGCACAGGCAGAGCGCTATTTTCTGCCCGAGCTAAAAACCTTTACGTGGAACGGCTCAAAGCGTGGCCGTCAGATGTTCGATTATCCCGAGCGCAGTCCATACAACTCAATAAAGCGCATGCACTTTCAGACCGACGACATCGCGCGCGTTCGTGTCGTGCGTGACGACGTTGAAGAAATGAACGTGACACGTGAAGACAACGCTTTTGATTTGCGTGTTGTCGGACTTGAGCAAAACAGCGGTTATTTCTCGCTTGATTTTGTGCGCCACGGTTTCGGCTCAGAGGGCAAGCTCAACACCGCCGCCCAGCGCCAACTGGGTTTTGAGTTAGACCTCGAAAACATCGGCCCGATCAACGTGTTGGTGGAAGGCATCAAGCAAGTGAAGCCATTACCCAAAAGCGCGTAAGGGGGCGACATGGCCAGTTTTAAAAACAAAAACGACGCAGATGTGAGCAATACAAGCCAAGGCTGGTTTGATGGCATGCTCGAATCGACTGGCGAGCTTATTGGCGGCATCTATGAAGATGCCGTCGGTATCACGAAAGAAGCGGCAGGAAGCTGGTTTGAGCAGCAGAAAAAAGCCAGCCAATCCGCGAATCCAGAAGACAACCGCACGCCAATTCCAGCGCAGACACGCGACGGCCAGCCGTTGCAGCAAGGCTTTAGCCTGTCGAATCCGTACGTGATTGGCGGCGGCTTTGGCCTGCTCGTGCTCGTCATCCTCGTTTTATTGCTAAAGGAGTAAGCGCCATGCCATTTGCGATCCCGTTAGGTTACGCGGCCGTAGCCGCCACGGCGGGCGGTTTGGGGCTGTGGTTCGGCTCTGAACTGTCTAAAAAGCTCTGGCTTTTCCTGCTGCTTGCCGCGCTTTACTACTTGTATCAAAACAAATAAGGGGGCGGGATGAATCCAGCAGCGATCGGAGCGCTTGCCAAGGGCGCGAAAGGAAATAGCTTGGACTGGGGCGCGGGGCCGTCGAGCGCTTACRGCCAGAGCAGCAACACGCAGAACGCCGGAAATATCCGTTTTGGCAGCGTGCTGTTTCCGTCGTGGTTCCTGATTGCATTGATTGTTTTGGGCGGATGGTACGCATGGAAACACGCTTGACATTCATCACACCAAACACACCCGAGGCCAGCGCCGCCGCCGTCAAGTTGCGGCGCGCCTACTCGCATCTTGAAAACGGCGAAAAACACTTTGCCGATGTGTGCAAAATGATCGCAAGCGGTGAGGCTGGCCTGTATCTCGCGCACGACGAAAACACCGCGCTTTATATCGTCGGGGAGACCGTTGGCACCGATTATCACTTGCTAGCCGTAGGCGGTCGCGGCCTACGCCGTGGCATTAGCGCATTAATCGCGCAAGCAAAGAAAGCCGGATTTGATGCGATTGTTTGGGAGACGGCAAAGCGCGGCGTGCGGCGGCTGCAAGCCGTGTTTGATGGTGTGACGGTGTCACAAGTCGAGCAGGGGGAGGGCTTACCKCAACTCACTTTGCATAAATTGGAGCTTTAAACATGGGCGGTTCAAAGAGTAGCAGCAGTACAAAAAACGTTAACACCAATGTGAGCGGTCAGAACGCCATTCAAGGCGATAACCTTGGCGTCGCCATTTCCGGCGTCAACAACTCGACAATCAACGCCACCGTTACCGACCACGGCACGGTTGATCGCTCGTTTGAATTTGCCGAGGAATCACTCGACGCGGTGCGTGATGTATCAAGCGATGCAATGCAGACACAAGCGATTCAAAGCAGCGAAGCGATGCAGATGTTAAGCGGCTTAGCGGGCAATCAGGCAGCACAAAACGCCAAAAATATTGATGCGCTCAAAGAGCTGGCAGAGAAAAAACGCGATCAAGAAAGCGGTGGCAACGAGTCAGAGCAAAAAACCTATTTGTGGATTGTGGCGTTGTCGGTGGTTGGTATGTCGGCGGTCACATTCTTTGCCGTGCGAGGTGCAAAATAATGTTTGAAAAATTTGTAGAGTCTCGCGAAAAGTTTGATTTTCCGATTTCCGGCACGTTCCTATACATCATGGAAGCGCCAGAGGGCGGTTTGCTCGTAAAGACGACAGACGGCGTACAAACGCTATATGAGCGCGACCAAATCAGCGGCGTGAACCTAACCGGAACAGTAACGGTGCAAAATCTTGGCGAGGCAGGCTGGGTGCGCGTGCGTTATGGTTTTGGAGCGTTCAAACCATCGCCAGAAAATATGGGCGTCAAGGTGCGCGAAATGCCGCCCGTCGCCGTGGAGGCCATGCCGCCAGTTGAAGTCGAAAGCCTGCCAGATGTGGCCGTGAAACGCTTGCCAGATGTGGCAGTGAAAAGCCTGCCGTCAGTAGATATTGAATCATTGCCAGCGGTCAAAGTGAGCGAACTGCCGCGCGTGAAATTGGAAAACGGTCAATCCGTGGCCGTGTATGCCAAAAATCCGCTAAACGTGCGACCCGTACAGCCGAGCCATTGGCAAACGCAAACGCTCACGCTCGACGAGAGCGGACGCGCAGAACTGGACGCCAATCCGGCGCGCTTGTCGATGACTATCACGCCAGAATCAGAGATCACCGCATACCCAAGCGCCGACGATGCCGAGGCGGGAAAAAACGGCCTACCGATTACCCAGGCATTCGAAACCACCATCACTGGCGGACTTGTCTTTGTCGGAGATTCAGAGAAAACAATTAACATCATGGAGCTATGCGCATGAACGAAAAAGAACTACCAGCCGAACTACCCGAGGGTTCAAACCGAAATAAAATCGAATGGCTGGCGCGTGAACTCGCGTATGCAAAGCGACAACCCGCAATGAACTTGCTACGCAATGCCACGTTTTTAAATCGGATCCCCAAAAGCGTCAACAAGCCAAAAGCATCAAAATTCGATTGGGATAAGTTCTACGACGAATACGAGACGYAACGCCACGATTTTTACGGTAGGGGCGGTTGGTTGTTCCAAGAGGCCAAAGACAGTTGGTTTCAAGACCGCTGGGAGTTTGCGGAAAGTTGGACCATGTTTACTAGCTCGATTGATCGTGAAATGGGGTGGGCGAAACGGGGATACATGTTTACGAACGGTTGGATGCAATGGCATCAGGCCGTCCAAGCGCCTAGCTATTTAAGTGAAAAATTTGCTGAAGATGAAACCTACGGATTCCGCATAAAAGTAAAAGCCAACGGTAAGGGAAAAATGCGCGTATGTTTGACTGGTGCCTACGAAAACGTCACGAGCGGCGGTGGAATGATGTATCTCGCCGGAGCTGGAAACCAAAACTCAGAATGGATAAATATTGATACCCATAAGGACGAGTTCAAAGAATATGAAGCGAAACTAGGCGCGCCCATAAAAGGCACTGGTCTATTTATGGTAACCGTCGATTTTTGGAGCGAAGATTATAGTTTACAAGTATCACCAGTTCGCGCTGATTTTGTAAAAACGAAATTCACCGTCGATAGTGACGGCCGTTATATACCCGACTTTAGCGGGCTAAATATTATCGACAGGCCGATTGATTTTATTAGCGTTCTACCTCATTTAACAGCGGTGCCAGTTGAATACAACTACACCAAGCAGCAAGTTAAAGCGCGCATCATAAACGGCTATTTCGGCGGTGATGAAGCAGCCGAAAACATGGGGTGGGAATATCAAGCGTGTGATTTGCCGATAACCTATGATTTCACATCGCAAGTCACCTTTAATATGCCATCGTTTAAATTCAAAGACGGTAAATAC
>NZ_MUFL01000067.1:0-19822 GCF_001995355.1 Salinivibrio sp. PR919
CAGCAAGGGCTGGATAGATCTGCGCGACTGAAGAACCTGCGCGGGGCATTTCGCTTACACGGCGCACTGCCGGCAGAGCATGTTGCGCTTGTCGACGACGTGGTGACAACCGGAGAAACGGTCAGTCAACTTTGCCGTTTGTTGCGCCGAGCGGGTGCGAAACGGGTCGATATTTATTGTATTGCGCGGACCAAGCTCCCTTGAGATAAACAGCAGTGCCCACAAATTAGCCACATTGAACAAGGGGTGATAGCAAGTAAAAACCGGAGTACACTGTACAAAACACACTGGATTAGTCAGGTATTTGTCGTGTCAGAAGTCAAAATTTCAGAAAATGCACAAAGCCACTTTGTGAAGCTGCTTGAGCAGCAGCCCGAGGGCACCAATATTCGCGTGTTTGTGGTTAACCCAGGCACGCCAAACGCCGAGTGCGGTGTTTCTTATTGTCCACCCGAAGCAGTAGAAAGCAGCGATACCGAACTCAAATTCAACGGCTTCTCTGCTTTCATTGATGAGCTAAGCCTACCGTTTTTAGACGAAGCGGAAATCGACTTTGTCACCGATAAAATGGGCTCACAGCTAACGCTGAAAGCACCGAATGCGAAAATGCGGAAAGTGGCCTCCGATGCGCCTTTAATGGAGCGTGTTGATTACGTGATTCAAAGCCAAGTCAACCCACAGCTTGCCAGCCATGGCGGCCATGTTAACTTGATTGAAATCACCGATGACGCCGTAGCGATTTTGCAATTCGGTGGCGGTTGCAATGGCTGTTCAATGGTAGACGTGACCTTAAAAGAAGGGATCGAAAAGCAGTTGCTGGCCGAGTTTAGCGGCGAGCTAAAGGGTGTGCGCGATGTGACCGAGCACGCGCGTGGCGATCACTCTTACTATTAAGACGCTGCCCTTCCATCGCAAAAACAGGCCAACTGGCCTGTTTTTTTGTTGATAGGTCTCAGTGCGTGACGTCAAAAAAGCTATCTCGTCGCCAGTGGTAAACAAAGCACACCGCGAGACTGAGTCCTCTTAGCGCCATAAAAGTAAGCATCGCTAACCATAGGGCGTGATTGCCCCACCCTTGCGCTAACCACCATGCAGCAAAAAAGCCCGCGGTGGCGACAAACATCCCATTGCGCATGTCTTTACCCCGCGTGGCACCAATAAAGATACCATCGAGCAAAAAGCACCACATCGACACTAAAGGCATAGCCACCAGCCAAGGTAAATAACGTGCCGCTTGGTCACGCACCGCTTCGATATCGGAAATCAGCGCAATGATGTGATGGCCTGCCACGCCAAATGCCAGCGTGATCGCCAAGCAAATCACCAACGACCAAAAAGTGCTGCCTATCAGTGACACTAACAACTCAGACTTGCTCTGCGCGCCAATCGCTCTACCCACCATCGCCTCCATCGCATAGGCAAAGCCGTCCATCGCAAAAGAAATCAGCATCAGAAAGCTCATCAGCACCGCATTGGCGGCCACAATGTCATCGCCGAGTGTGGCCCCTTGGAAGGTCATGAAGGTAAACGCCAACTGCAAGCTAAGGCTACGTAAAAAGATGTCTCGATTAAGCTTTAGCAAGCGGCTCATCCCAGTCAGCCCACGCTCAAACACCGACCGAATGGTCGGTAGCTGACGCGATTGCCAGATACCTTTGACAAAATAGAGCCCCAGCATGAGGCCGAGATAATCGGCGGCCACACTCGCTGCAGCGGCCCCTTCGACTTTCATATCGAGGCCCACCACAAACAGTAAATCAAGAACAATATTGGCACTGTTAACCACAATCAGTAGCCACATCGGCTGGCGCGCATTTTGCGCCCCCAGTAGCCAGCCCATGATCACCAAATTCATTAAGGTCGCTGGCGCACTAAAGATCCGAATGGAGAAATACTGGCTCGCATAGTGTTTGACTTCAGCACTGGCATCACTAAAGTGCATCACCCCCTCTAAAATGGGCACATGCAGTGCGATTAACAGTACAGCTAGCAAGCCCGCTAAGGTCGCCCCACGCACCAAGGTGGCCGCCAGCTCACGGTTATCACTCGCGCCATAGGCTTGCGCGGTAAACCCGGTGGTCGCCATACGCAAAAAGCCCAACAGCCAAAAGGTGACATTTATCATGGTGCTGCCAACCGCCACACCACCTAAATACCATGCATGGTCTAAATGGCCGATCACCGCGGCATCCACTAACCCTAACAGAGGGACGGTGATATTGGAGATCACCATAGGTAAAGCCAGCGATAAGACCCGCCAATGAAGCTCACGCTGAGTGAGAGACTGCCACATACTTCCTCGTTCTCAATATTGGACGCCACGCTATGCGTCAGGATGATGTATCATTTTTGATAAAGAACACGATTGCAGCGATAACCGGCAAGGTCAGCGGGTGGCCCTTATCGATGCAGCAGTGTACCATTGCGGCAATCTCATCGACGAGCGGCCATTGCACTGCATCAGTTGCATTGCGCCAACTCGGCTCATCACCTCTGTAAAAAAGGAAAGGTTATGCGTGTATTTTTTGCCTGTGTGTTGGCGGTATTGCTAGCGGGTTGCTCGAAAGTGACCAAGCAAAACTACGATCAGCTCGAAGTGGGCATGAGCTATGACGCGGTTGTGAGCCACATTGGCGAGCCTAGCCAATGCGACGACACCATGGGCTTAACCCACTGTGTGTGGGGCGGCGATGGTAAGCACATCAAAGTGTCTTTTGTCGCCGACAAAGCCACCGTGCTGTCGGCGCAAGGGCTAAAGTAGCCCCTTAATAGCGCAACGCGTGGTCGGCAAGGAGCACCACAAAGGTCGCGAAGATATGCCATATCGAGAATTTAAACGTCTGCCACGCGATGCCTTTTTGCGACTGGGTTTTCAGTCGCCAAGCGTAACCGACAAAGACCAGATTTAACGTGGTCGCCCCTACCAGATACAACCAACCACTCATCCCGGTCAGCCAAGGGAAAATGCCCACGATGACCAGCAGTAGGGTGTAAAGCAAAACCATAGTTTGGGTAAACCCTACCCCATGAGTGACAGGCAGCATCGGCACATCGGCTTTAGCATAGTCATGGCGGCGATGTATCGCTAACGCCCAAAAGTGAGGCGGCGTCCAAGTAAAAATGATCATCACCAGCAGCAGCGCATGGGCGTGAAGCTCTCCGGTCACCGCGGTCCAGCCTAACAAAGGCGGCATCGCTCCCGCCAAACCGCCAATCACGATATTTTGCGGGGTCGCAGGTTTAAGCCACTGGGTATACACCAATGCATAACCGACCAGACTGGCAAACGTTAGCCAAGCCGTGAGCGGATTCAGCCACCAACAGGCAATGAATCCCATCACCATCAGTATCACCGCAAAGGCCAACGCGGCGCCTTGACTCACTCTTCCCTCGGCAACGGGGCGATGGCGGGTGCGCTGCATTTTCGTGTCAATTTTCCAGTCGATAACGTGATTAAACACCGCCGCTGCGCTGGCTTGCGCACCAATGCCAAATAATCCCACCAGCACCGCCGACCAAGGTGGCCAGCCGGGAGTGGCTAAGCACATGCCCACCAACGCGGTGAGAAGCAACATGGCAACCACACGCGGTTTGGTCAGCTCGTAATAATCACGCCAATTGGCGTCAACCCATGTCGAAACACTAGCGGTACGTTGAAACTGTGCCATCACGAGCTCCTTGTCGGGTCGACGGTGAAAGACATAAAAATCRAGTGAGGAGTAATGTGGCCAATAGCGACAATCCACCGAGGTTATGCGCCACTGCCACACTCAGCGGCAGTAGCGCAACCACATTGGTTACCCCTAACGTAATTTGCATCGCCAGCACACCACTCACTGCCATTGCCAGCGCACGCGCCCCAGCACGCCACAGCATCCATGCCCAAGCAAGTACTAATGCGGTGACCACCATGGCACCGAGACGGTGCGTGGCATGAATGGTCACCCGCTCGGCATGGTTCAGCACGCCAAATTGATAGGTGTCGCTAAGCGGACTGACGGGATGAAAGGCGGAAGGGGTGAAAAGCTGCCACCAAGGGCTTTCACAGATAGGAAGCTGAGTGCAGACGGTGGCAGCATAGTTGGCCGAGGTCCAGCCGCCGAGACCGATTTGTACAATCACCGCCACCAAAGCCAACGTGCCCACGCGGCGCGCGGATGATGACATCGAAAACACAGGCAATCGGAGCGCGCCTGTCGCCACCGCCAGCCAAACTAGCAAGCATACCGTGGTGAAACCACCGAGTAAGTGCGCCATCACCACCACCGGCATCAAACTTAAAGTCACGGTCCACATCCCTAAGGCGGCTTGCGCGATGACGACCACACTGAGCAAGGTGGTCAGTGGTCGTAAAGCCYGATAGTCAGGACGTCGCCAGCTGATCCACGCCAACGCAAAAATCGCCAGCCCTAAGGTGCCCGCCACGTAGCGGTGCAACATTTCATTCCATGCTTTATTGATATCAAGCGGCGCATCTGGGAAACGCGACATGGCGACCGATTGCGCGCTTTCACTGGCCGGTACTGCCAAATGGCCATAGCATCCGGGCCAGTCTGGGCAGCCAAGCCCCGCTTCAGTGAGGCGGGTAAACGCGCCGAGGCCGACCACCAGCACAGCCAGTATCAGTGTCGATAAAACGGCGAGTTGGTAGCGACGCGTTGCCATAATCAGCCTACCTTCGACAATTTAAGGAGCCGTTTGAGATCGCGCAATAAGCCTTTGCCTTGCGCGACCCACTTGGTTTTATCGTCACTGACCGGATAGGCCAGCACCACATTATTCATCGGATCGCTTAGATAAATAGTATTTTTATCAAATGCTTGTTGCTGCCATGCCTGCGCCTGCTCTGTGGTCAGGGTTTGCCATGTCAGTACCTCCGGCGCTTTCGGGGCGGAGCGCGTCAGTGCCACGCTACTGACCCGATCGCGCTCTTTGCCGACCGCAATCGGAATTTGTGTTAACTGAAACAGGGCTTGCTCACACACCGAATCACATTGCTCTGGCACCCGATAAATCAACCGCCACTGGCCTTCCTTTGACAGCCAATTCAAGGTCGCCGGCTCAGCGAGAAACTGTCCGTAATTAGTGACCCCTTTTTCATACCAGCTTTGCTCCAGCACCAATTTCGCCACCACCACAGGTAGGACAAAAATGCCAATCAATGCTACGAGCGTTATGCGTCCTTTCACACCGCTTCCCTCTGTTTTGTTTTATACCACCAGATGCCCGCGCCAATACTGACCGCAAGCGCCATGAGTGCCCATTGCAAGGCATAGCCATAGTGTTTTACCGGTGGCATCACAACCGGCTGCCACACCGGCGTTATCCCCGCTTGCGCCAAGGCATCCTGACTCGGCGTGGTCACATCCATCAATGTTTCTGTCCGTATCAACCACTGCGTATTCAACGTTAGCAGTTGGGCGTTAAGTGCTTTCAAATCAATGCGCTGAACCCGAGCGGGCCAGGCGTGCGATGCCGTTTCTTCCTTGAGTACCACCCGCTCAGAGGGTGTATCAACAAAGCCAGACAGCTGGTAGCGCGATGCCAATGCAGGCACAGCCGGCAAGTGGCGCACTGCTGGCGCGGCCACCCAACCCAGTTCCACCAGCCACCACTGCGATGGCTGTTGGCTCGGCACAAAAGGAAGAAAGAGGCGATAGCCTACCCGGCCTTGGTGGGTCTGATTATCCAGCCACACGGCAAATTCAGGGCGAAACTGGCCGTCGAGCGCCAACCGTTGGCCTTTTCGCACCATGCCTGAAAGTGAGTTGGGGGCTTGATTGGCATCAAACTGTGCCAAGTGTTGGGCTTTTTGCACGCCACGCGTCCATTGCCAATGACTTAACTTGACGAGTAGCGCGACCACAACCACAGTCAATATCAGAAACCCCATTCGCCGTCCTTGTTTCATGATTACCTATTGCGCTAAGGAGCGCTTATGCTGGTCAAAGCTATTCTGATTTGTTTGCTGATCTTTATTTTGTTTAACTTATTTCGTGCCATTCCTATTTTGCTCAATGGCAATCGCTCCGTGCCTTTATCTCGCTTTTTGGGTCGTCGCGTTTTATTTTCCGTCTGTATCTTCTTATTGCTTTTATTGGCGCTCTCAATGGGCTGGATTACCCCCAACCCACGCCCCTATTGATCTATAAGATGTATACAAAAACGAACAAGCATAACCACACCACATCAACAAAGTGCCAATACCAAGCACTGGCTTGAAAACCAAAGTGTTGTGTCGGCGTGAAGTGGCCACGTAATACACGTAACCAAATCACAAACAACATGATGGTGCCTAATGTAACGTGTAGGCCATGAAAGCCAGTTAATAAATAAAAGGWGTTGCCATAGACCCCAGAGTCGAGACGTAGATCCATTTCTTGGTAAGCATGGATGTATTCTTCACCCTGAAAAAACATAAACAACGCCCCTAATAACACCGTGGCCAATAGGAAGCTTTTAATTCGCCCCCGTTGATTTTTCTCCATCGCGGTATGGGCAATATGGAGCGTTACAGAAGAGGTCAGGAGTATAAAGGTGTTTAACAGCGGTAACCCCATCGCGGGCATCGCGGTGGTTTCAATCCCGCCTGGGGTCAACGTGAGTGGCCACTGAGCGACGAAATCTGGCCACAATACCGCGGCCGTCATGGCATTGTTACTCGCACCGCCCAGCCAAGGGACGGCGATAAAGCGGGCATAGAAGAGCGCACCAAAAAAAGCCCCAAAAAACATTACCTCAGAGAAAATAAACCAACTCATTCCTTGGCGAAAAGAACGGTCCATTTGCGCCGAGTAAAGTCCTTGCATGGATTCGCGGATCACGTCGCGAAACCAGCCGGTGAGCATAATCAAAATAAGCACAGTGCCAGCCAGTAACAGCCAAGGACCGTTGCCACCAAATAAACCGCCCACCGTGGCACCTGCACCAGCGGCAATCAAAAACAGCGCCACCGCACCCACAATCGGCCAGATACTCGCCGCAGGGACATAATAACGTTCAGGCGTCGCCATGAGCGCCTCCTTATTCCTTGGCGCTGGCGGTCACATCAAACAAGGTGTAGGCCAGCGTTAAGTGGTTAATGTCATCCGGCAGCTCAGGATCCACGTAAAACACGAGGGGCAAAGCCGCATCCTCGCCACGCGGTAAAGGCTGACGGTTAAAACAAAAGCATTCAATTTTGTTCAAGTATTGCGCGGCTATCCCGGGTGAGACCGAAGGCACCGCTTGGCCGATGGTGTCATAGCGCGCATTGTTGGTGGCTAGGTAGTTGATGGTATGGGTTTCACCGGGATGCACCTGCATACGTTTAACTTGGGGCTCGAACGTCCAGCGCATTCCCGGGTTGATGTAGGCAATAAATTCAACGGTCACCAAGCGATCTTGGTCAATGCCCGCACTGGATGCGGCGGCCTCATTATCGGTTTTGCCGTTTATCCCAGTAACGTCACAGAACACGTCATACAAAGGCACTAAGGCAAACGCAAAGCCAAACATCGCGACTGCGAGCAGCAGTAAGCGGCGCACCGAGCGCGCAGACTCAGTGGCCATCGCGCACCTCCTTCAGATCTGGCGGTGTCTCAAAGGTGTGATACGGTGCGGGCGATGGCACTGTCCACTCCAGCCCTTCGGCACCCTCCCACGGCTTCGCCGCAGCAGGCTCACCGCCACGCGCGCATTTGATCACCACCGCGAGGAAAATAAGTTGCGACAAGCCAAAGGCAAAGCCACCGATACTGACAATGGCGTTCACGTCCGCAAATTGCAGGGCATAATCGGGGATCCGGCGCGGCATCCCCGCCAGTCCCAGAAAGTGCATGGGGAAGAAAAGCACATTGACCGAAATCACCGAACACCAAAAGTGCCACTTGGCCAAGGTTTCATTAAACATATGGCCGGTCCACTTGGGGAGCCAGTAGTAAGCCGCGGCCATAATCGAGAACACCGCCCCCGAAACCAGCACATAGTGGAAGTGCGCCACCACAAAATAGGTATCATGATACTGAAAATCGACCGGGGTGATCGCCAGCATCAAGCCCGAAAATCCGCCGATGGTGAACAGCACAATAAAGGCAATCGCAAACAACATGGGCACTTCAAAGGTTAACGAGCCCCGCCACATGGTGGCGACCCAGTTGAAGACCTTCACCCCAGTCGGCACCGAGATCAGCATGGTGCAGAACATGAAAAACAATTCGGCAAATACCGGCATCCCGGTGGTGAACATATGGTGCGCCCATACCAAAAAGCTTAACCCCGCAATCGAGGCGGTGGCATACACCATCGAGCTATAGCCGAACAGGCGCTTGCGTGAAAACGCAGGGACAATGGCCGAGATAATGCCAAAGCTTGGCAAAATCATGATGTAGACCTCGGGGTGACCAAAGAACCAGAAAATATGCTGGAACATCACAGGGTCGCCGCCCCCCGCGGCATCAAAAAAGCTAGTGCCAAAGTATTTATCGGTCAGCACCATGGTGGCGGCCCCTGCCAATACCGGCATCACCGCAATCAACAAAAAGGCCGTGATCAGCCAAGTCCAAACAAACAGCGGCATTTTCATGTAGGTCATGCCCGGCGCACGCATATTGGTGATGGTGACAATCACATTGATGGCGCCCATGATTGAGCTGATCCCCATGATATGCAGGGCAAACACAAACAGGCCGGTACTGTCTGGGCTATAAGTGGTCGACAGCGGCGCGTAAAACGTCCAGCCAAAGTTAGGGCCGCCGCCTTCCATAAACAAGGAGCCAATAAGCAGTAAGAACGCGAACGGCAGGATCCAAAAGCTCCAGTTATTCATCCGTGGCAGCGCCATGTCCGGCGCYCCTATCATCATTGGCACCATCCAGTTAGCCAAACCGGTAAACGCGGGCATCACCGCGCCAAACACCATGATCAGGCCGTGTACTGTGGTCATTTGGTTGAAAAAGTTAGGCTCAACCAGTTGCAAGCCGGGCTGAAAAAGCTCAGCACGAATAACCATCGCCATCGCCCCACCCAGTAAAAACATGGTGAAGCTGAAAATCAGATACATGGAGCCAATATCTTTGTGGTTGGTGGTCAACACCCAACGCATGATCCCACGCGGTTTATGGTGATGATCGTCATGCAAGGTATCTGGGGTAGTATCTGTCATCACGCGCTCCTAAAGATCTTCACCTGACTTCACCGCGTTGATTTGCGCAGCTTGTACGGTATCACCGGTGTCATTGCCCCACGCATTGCGCTCATAGGTCACCACCGCCGCCAATTCTTTGAGCGACAATTGCGGACCAAACGCTTGCATGGCGGTACCTGCTTTGCCGTTGACAACAATATCAATATGGTCGACCAATCTATCCGGCTGAATGGCAATCTCAGCGCCGGCCAACGCGGGGAACACGCCCGGCATCCCTTGTCCTTCGCTTTGGTGACACATGCCACAGCGGCTGTCGTACACCTGTTTGCCTAGCGCCATTAGCTCATCCATCGGCATTTCCATGTCCAGCAAGCGTTGCTCTTCTTCGCGCGCTTTCTGCTGTGCTAGGGCCGTTTTTTGCACCCAAGCATCAAATTCCTCTTGGGGCTTGGCGATCACCACAATCGGCATAAAGCCGTGGTCTTTACCGCACAGCTCTGCACATTGGCCGCGATAAATGCCGGGCTTATCAATTTTGGTCCACGCCTCATTAATAAAACCGGGGTTAGCATCTTTCTTCACCGCAAAGGCAGGCACCCACCACGAATGAATCACATCTTGCGAAGTAATCAAAAAGCGCACCTTACGCCCGACTGGCAACACCAGAGGCTGATCGACCTCGAGTAAATAGGTGTCACGCTTTTGTCTCTCATTGCGGATTTGTTCGGGGCTTGAGGCAAGCAGAGAAAAAAAGGCAACATCATGGTCAAAATAGCGGTAATGCCACTTCCATTGCGAGCCCGTTACCTGCACTGTGAGGTCCGGCTCGGTGGTGTCTTCCATATCGAGTAGCACTTGGGTGGCCGGAATCGCCATACCCACCAAAATCAAAAACGGCACGAGCGTCCACGCAATTTCTACCTTGGTACTTTCATGAAATGAGGCAGGGTTTGCGCCTTTGGATTTACGGTGACGGATGATGGCCCAAAACATCACCCCAAACACCAGCACGCCAATTGCAACGCAGATATAAAAGATGGTCATGTGCAGGTCATACACCTGCTGACTGATGGCCGTGACCCCTTGGGTGAGGTTCCAACCTTCTCGTTCTGCAGCATGCACACCCACTGCAGGAAGGAGCATTGTCCCTATCAAAAGTAGTAATCGGCGCCTCAACACGGCTTCCTCCTGCCTCACTCATGATTGACGCTGGCGAGAATACGCACAGATACAATCACTAACGATAGTTAACGTTTTATTTACAATTAAGTTAGGCAAGGATGGCGAAAAGGACAAAAAATCGAGGCGAAAAAGATCATAAAGCCAGACACGTGCCCACCTTGTGTGAGCACGACGGCAGAAAAGCGATAGCGCGAAAGAAAAGTTATAACTCGAGATGAAGGACAACAGGCGTGAAGCGCAGACGATAGCGTGGCATGGCCGCTAATGCACGTTGCCATAACCGCCAACGGGGACAGGGTTTATCGAGCGGTGATTTTTCTTCTACGCGGCACGCCCACGGCAACGCGTTCACGATCGCCATTCTCGGATCGGCAAAACCATGTTGGTATTGTTCGCAGCCCAACTTTTGTCCCATGCGGGTATGACATTTGTCCCCCGCCAGCACTAAGCATGCCTCCATTTGCGGAAAATGGCGGCTGATATGATGGCAAAAGGCTGAAATTTCGCGGTTACTGCACTCTAGTAAGGCTTGGTCACAAATTAGCATGGTTGGGTGACCAGCAGGTACCGCTAATTGATCCAGCCAATCAAGCTGCTTGACCGAGCCTTGCACCATCCGAAACCGTTCACTGGTATGAAAGAGTCGCTCACGCCAGAGTAAGGTTTCGTCGACATCTACCTCTAGCCAACGGCAACGGCCATTGTCGAGACGGTAAAAACGGGTATCGAGTCCGCCCCCCACGTTAATAATCCACGCGGTGGGATGCTGGGCTAAGAATTGTTTTACAATCGCGTCACATTGACTGGTAAGCGTGGCATAAAGCAGCTGGGTTTGATCCAGGTTTTGCCAATCACATTCGGGCTGGAGAACACACCCCTGACAGGCTGCAGCCGCCACCGGATCGTAAATCACCCCATCATCGGTAAGGCTCTCACGACTGCGCAGCCACATCGGCTTAAATAGCTTGCTAGGAACAGAATGCTGTTGAGTACGCACGGACACCTCCACATACGATAATTATAGATGATAATAATTATCGTTTGCCTGAGCAATAATGCAAAGGTGTTTTTTTAACCGCGGTCAAATCATGGGCGAGCGACGCCCGTGCCAGAAACCTATTACATCCAATCAGCGTTACGGATCACACCCACAGCCACGCCTTCAATGGTCAGTGATTGTGCGGTTAAATCCACCGAGATCGGCATAAATTCGTCATTTTCAGCGTGCAATACCACTTGCGCGCCTTTTTTCTCAAGACGCTTCACGGTCACATCGTCATCAACGCGAGCGACAACGACTTGGCCGTTGTGCACATCTTGGGTCTTGTGCACCGCCAGTAAATCGCCATCTAGGATACCGATGTCTTTCATGCTCATGCCATTGACGCGTAATAAAAAGTCAGCGCGCGGTTTGAACAAGGCAGGGTCAACTTGGTAATGACTTTCGACATGCTCTTGCGCCAATATCGGCTCACCAGCCGCCACGCGACCAATCAGCGGCAAACCTTGATCTTCTGGGGCGACCACTTCTTCTTCGCAAATCAAACGAATGCCTCGTGACGCGCCGGGAATAATCTCCAGCACTCCTTTACGGGCTAAGGCTTTTAGATGCTCTTCCGCCGCGTTCGCGGAACGAAAACCCAACTGACGAGCAATCTCGGCACGGGTCGGCGGCATCCCTGTCTCTTCGATATGGGCTTTGATTAAATCAAAAACCTGCTGTTGTCTCGCGGTTAACGGCTTCATGCTCTTACCTGTCTTTTTATACAGTTAACTGTGAGTATATCCAGTAATTAAATGCTTGAAAAGGCCTAATTCGCGCAGCGAGAAGCGGATCTCATTGTGGCTTGAAACGGTGGGTTAGCGTAATTTCCCGACCTTTCGTTGCGAGTTCGCCGTACTTTTCTGCTATCCTTGGCGCGCATTTTGATTTTGAGGCGCTAACCGTTATGGCTCTCTGGCAAAAACTTTATTATAAGCTATTGAATTTGCCGCTCTCTGCATGGGTAAAAACCCACTGTATTCCATCCGAACCTATTGAGCAGCTCAACCTATCGTTAACACGGCCCATCGTCTATGTGCTGCCGTTTCACTCCCACACGGATTTACTGACCCTTAGGCGAACCTGTTTGCGTCAAGGGCTGCCTGATCCGTTAAAACCCCTCACCATTGGGGATACTACCTTGCCGCGCTACGTGTTTATTAGCCACGGCCGCAAGGTATTTAGTGGTCAGCAAGATTTACCGGCCCGCTCGTTGGCGCATTTTAAAGATTTACTTAACCTTCATCGCCAAGACAGTGAGCTAGATATTCAGCTCGTCCCCGCCTCGGTGCTGTGGCAACGGGATCCGGGTAACGAAACGCAGCGTGATCAAGCGATTTTGCGCGCCATGAATGGCCCTGAGAAACTGTGGACCATTCTGACCCGTGGCCGTGATGGTATGGTGCGTATCAGCCAAGCGGTATCGCTACGCTATATGGCCGACAAGCACGGCACCGACCAAGCGATCGCGCATAAACTCGCGCGGGTGGCGATGATCCACTTCTCGCGCCAAAAACTCGCTGCCTCGGGACCTCGCCTCCCGAATCGCGCCTTGCTCTTTAAGCGTCTGCTGGCCTCGAAAGCGATCGATAAAGTGGTTCATGATGAAGCGCAAAGCCGCAATGTCTCGGTTGAGAAAGTGCGCAAAGAAGCGGTCGATATGATGGAAGAGATCGCCGCTAACTTCTCCTATCGCTTGATTCGCTATAGTGATCGCCTGCTAACTTGGTTGTGGAACAAGCTATACCAAGGCATCAACGTCAACAACGCCGAGCGCGTGCGTCAGTTGGCGCAAGACGGCCATGAAATTGTCTATGTGCCCTGCCACCGCTCACACATGGACTACTTGTTGCTATCGTATGTGCTGTACAAAGAAGGACTGGTACCGCCGCATATTGCCGCCGGCGTCAACCTCAACTTCTTCCCGGCTGGACCCTTATTCCGCCGTGGTGGCGCCTTCTTTATTCGTCGCAGCTTTAAAGGCAACCGCCTGTATTCCACCGTTTTCCGTGAATACCTGGCAGAGTTATTTGCCCGCGGCTATTCGGTCGAGTACTTCTCCGAGGGCGGCCGCTCACGCACAGGCCGCTTGCTACCGGCGAAAACGGGGATGCTTGCCATGACCTTGCAAGCCATGCTTCGCGGTCAACAACGCCCAATCACCTTGGTGCCCGTCTATATTGGCTACGAGCACGTGATGGAGGTCAGCACCTACGCCAAAGAGCTGCAAGGCCAACGCAAAGAGAAAGAAAGCTTTGGTCAAGTGGTAGGCATTGTGCGCAAGCTGCGTAACTACGGACTGGGGTACGTCAACTTTGGCGAGCCTATTCCACTGAACCAACACCTAAACGACAAGGTGCCGGACTGGCATGATTACATCAATCCGATCGAGCCGCAGAAACCCGCTTGGATGAACCCAGTGGTCAATGACTTGGCTGAGAAAGTGATGACTCGGATTAACGATGCGGCCGCCACTAATGCTCTGACTCTTTGTGCCACCGCGCTGCTGGCCTCCCGTCAACGCGCCTTAAGCCGCGAGGCATTGGAGACCCAACTGGCGGTGTATCAACAGCTGCTTACACAAGCGCCGTATTCGGCCTGTTGCAGTGTGCCGCAAGACAGTCCCGCGGACTTAGTCGACCATGCTTTGTCACTGAATAAGTTTGTGGTCGAGAAAGACACCATGGGCGATGTGATCTCGCTGAACCGTCAGCAAGCGATTTTGATGACCTATTATCGCAACAACGTGATCCATTTGGTGGCGCTGCCTTCATTGATTGCGCAGATCCTGATCACCCACAAAACCATCAGCCAAAGTGGCTTACGCGCCTGCGTGCAGCAGCTTTATCCGCTGCTCAAAGCCGAGCTGTTTATGAGTTTTGACCAAGCCAGCTTAGATAGCTACTTTGATGCGCTATTGCATGCCATGCAGGCACAGTCGCTGATTTGTTGTAACGACGATAAAGTGACCATGAACAATGCCAAGCTGGGTGAGTTGCAATTGCTGGGGCGTACCATCGTCGAAACCTTGCAACGCTATGCAATTACGTTGACCTTGTATACCCACCAGCCGCATATTGAAAAGCGTGATCTGGAAAAACACAGCCAAATGTTGGCACAGCGTTTAAGCCGCCTACACGGGATCAACGCGCCGGAGTTTTTTGATAAAGGCGTGTTCAGTACCTTTGTGGATACGCTCCGTGAGCAAGGCTATCTCGATGACGATGCTAAAGCTAATGCTGAGCGCATCCAAGCACTGAATGATTTGGTATGCGGGCTGATTTCACCGGAAGTCCAGCTCACCATTCAGGCAGTGCTGAACCAGCCACTGACGGGCCGAGCAGAAAACACCGAGTCCGACAGCGGGCAATAAGCATCCGATATTGATGCACTAAAAAAGGCGCATGATGCGCCTTTTTTTATGTGTCAGGGTCAGTGATTACTTAAAGGTATACGCCCGCTAAGACGCCCAGAAAAATCACTAAACCCACATAGTTATTGTTCATAAACGCCTGAAAGCAAGGCATTCTTTCTCGATCACGCACTAAATACTGCTGGTAAACAAACAACGCGAACGCGGCCAGCAAGCTCCAATGAAATCCTGCCGATAGGGACAGCCAATTCCCCACCAACATCAGCAGTAACAGTGTCGATAATTGCAAACCACCAATCGCCGCTTTGTCCCAACGGCCAAATAAAATGGCGGTCGATTTCACCCCGATCTTCAAATCATCATCTCGGTCGACCATGGCATAAAGGGTGTCGTAGGCAATGATCCAACAGTTATTTGCCATAAACAAAAGCCATGCAACGGGAGGAATGGTGTCTTGCACGGCGGCAAATCCCATCGGGATCCCCCAACTAAACGCCAGCCCCAATACCAATTGAGGAAGATGGGTATAACGCTTCATAAAGGGATAGACAAACGCCAAGGCGACGCCGACAAAGGACAGTTGAATGGTCAACAGGTTTTGCGTTAATACCAGCGCAAACGAGGCGAGAACCAAGCCAAAAAATAGCGCGAGCGCCTCTTTTTCGCTAATACGTCCAGACGGCAGTGGCCTATCCTTAGTGCGTTTAACATGGCCATCAAAATGACGGTCCGCATAGTCATTAATCACGCATCCGGCGGCACGCATCATGTATACGCCCAATACAAAAACCGCCAGCACATCGAAGGGTGGTAGACCGTCGGCAGCCAAAAATAAGGCCCACAAGGTTGGCCATAAAAATAATAAGGTCCCAATCGGGCGGTCAAGGCGGGCCAGTTGAGCCAGCGCCACTAACTTAGGGCTCATGCGGGGATCTCCTTTCCGTACATGGGCGAATCAGGTAAAAACAATTCCGCCACCAACATCGGACGGTTATGCAGCCAAAGCCGCGAGCGACGCGCTTGAAGTCCACCCGTTGGCATCGCTACTTCCGCCACTTCAATAGCATCACGGCGCGATGCGCGCTGTTTAAAAACATGCTGACCTAACGGCACGGCGCCTAGGGCGTTCAAGTAACCGCCTTGCCCTTCAAGCGTGGAAGCGGGCAACAGCGTGCGTCCACAAACCCATGCGTGGCCGTCTCCCTTTAAGATCACTTCACGCACCACGCACGCCTCGTGACCGATTAATGCCACTTCGTCCGTGGTCAGTTTATCCGGCGTCAGTTGATACACATTGACCACATCCACATCAAAGCGCTGACAGTGGCGCTTGAGTCGAGCCGTCATCGAATGCGATTCGAGTAACCAACTCCCATGTTGAGAGCGTTTTAACGCGGCGATATCTGGTCGTTCCCAGCGCGCTTGTTTCAGCGCCGCCAAATAGGTTTGATTTAAATCCGACATTGTTTCCTGTGCCACATCGCGCAAAATTCGCCCGCTTCATCCCCTCGGTGGCTTACAATATTGCTATACTCGGCTGGCAATTGTAGCAAGCCAGTCCCGATTGGAGAATGCAGGGCGRCCTAACCCTATCATATGAGCAACTGAATTGCTGGGTGGATATGAGAAAGATTCAAACCTTATGGATGGCCTTAGTCGGCCTATTATTACTGACCAGCTCGGCCGTGTTCGCTGAAGCAGAGGGTGACGGACAAGCGCCCAAATACAGCTACTTTTCCCTAGAGCCTGAAATCACCACCAACTATGTCACTGAGGGGAGCCGGCTCGGCTTTATCAATGTCAAAGTGGAGCTGATGGTCGATGACCCGAAACTGGTGCGTGAGCTGGAATATCATGCGCCGCTGATCCGTGATGCCATCATCGAGACCTTGAGTCAGCAAACCGTCACCAAGATAAAATCGCTATCCGGTCGAGAAGCAATCCGTAAAGCCTGCCTGGAGCGCGTCAATGAGCTCTTATTAGCAGAAACCAATCGACGCATTCTCGCCGATCTCTTGTTTACCAAGTACCTATACCAATAGGCGATCGTTATCCGCTACGCGGATAACGCATCTTGCTCAGCATCGCTGGGCACCACTTCAAGGTGGCCACCTTGCGCTAACAGCATGTCGCGCACATTGCTCGGTGGCTCGGCATCGGTAAAGACCATATCGAGTTGGGTAATGTTGCCAAGATTCACCATGGCATTACGACCAAACTTGGTATGGTCGGCAGCCAGCATCACACAGCGGCTGTTATCTAGAATCGCTTTTTTGACACGTACCTCGTGGTAGTCAAAATCGAGCAGCGACCCATCATCATCAATGCCACTGATCCCCAAAATGCCGAAGTCGAGGCGGAACTGGGAGATAAAATCGAGGGTGGCTTCACCCACAATACCCCCGTCACGGTTGCGCACTTCGCCCCCAGCAATAATCAGGGTGAAATCCTGCTTGGGCATTAAGATAGCAGCGGCATTTAAGTTATTGGTCACCACCCGTAAGTTATGGTGATTGAGTAACGCGCGCGCGACCGCCTCCGGTGTGGTGCCGATATCAATAAACAAGGTCGCGCCATCCGGAATGTGCTTCACCAAAGCTTGAGCAATGGTGTCTTTTTCGTGCTGCTGCAAGACCTTACGCGTTGCATACGCGGTGTTTTCCGAACTCGACGGTACTGTCGCCCCACCGTGATGGCGGCGAATGTGGTTCTCTGCGGCCAATTCATTGAGATCGCGTCGAATCGTTTGCGGGCTGACATTGAAGCGCTCAACCAAGTCTTCCGTGCTCACGTATCCTTGTGACTTAACCAGATCAATGATTTGCTGATGACGTTTGTTTTGCTTCACTGCATCTCCCCTTACAAAAAGCCCCCGCGGTCACGGGGGCTTTCTAGTTTACTCATTGCCTATGGGCAATGCCAAGACTGATTGTTTAGGCAGCATGTGCCGGTGACTCACGACGCACGCGGCTCTCACCTACCCATGCTAAGCATAGGAAGAAAATCGCCAAGATACAGCCGCCGGTAAGGAGCATAAAGCCACCGTCCCAACCAAAGTGATCCACGGTATAACCCAATGCAATATTGGCCACTACGGCACCACCGAGGTAACCGAATAGTCCAGTTAAACCTGCCGCCGTACCGGCCGCTTTTTTCGGTGCAAGCTCAAGCGCATACAAGCCGATCAGCATCACCGGACCATAAATCAAGAAGCCAATCGCCACCAGCGCGACCATATCGACGCCCGGATTGCCCGCAGGGTTAAACCAATAGACCAATACCGCCAAGGTGACTAAGACCATGAACAGTACACCCGCTGGCGCACGTGCTCCTTTAAAGAACTTATCTGACATCCAACCACACAGCAGTGTGCCCGGGATCCCCGCCCACTCGTAGAGGAAGTAAGCCCATGAGGACTTATCGACGGTAAAGCCTTTGGCTTCATCCAGATACACAGGCGCCCAGTCCAATACGCCATAGCGAATCAAATAGACAAAGGCGTTAGCAATCGCGATGTACCACAAAAGACGGTTTTTCRGTACATACGTCACGAAGATATCTTTGGCGGTCATTTCCTTCTCAAAGGCTTCTTCGTCGTAGTTTTCTGGATAGTCGTTTTTGTATTCTTCAATCGGTGGCAAACCACATGATTGCGGGGTATCGCGTAGGGTTAACCAGATGAATACCGCGACCAAGGCTGCAAAAAACGCCGGGACATAGAAAGAGGCACGCCAGTCGTCATTGAACAGCCACAGGCCAAGCAAGAATAGCGGACCAATCAAGCCGCCCCCCACGTTATGCGCCACGTTCCAAACAGATACCAGCTCACCACGCTCGCGGCGTGACCACCAGTGCACCATGGTACGCCCGCAAGCCGGCCAGCCCATGCCTTGCACCCAACCGTTAATAAACAGCAGGATAAACATGATGGTAATACTGCTGGTTGCCCACGGCATAAAGCCAAAGCAGAACATCACCAACGATGACATTAACAGGCCAGCACTCAAGAAGTAGCGAGGGTTAGAGCGGTCAGACACGCTGCCCATGAGAAATTTAGACAGACCGTAAGCGATCGAGACAGCAGCTAATGCAAAGCCAAGATCGCCGCGGCTAAAACCATATTCTTCAATAAGAAATGGCATCGCCAAGCTGAAGTTTTTACGCACTAGGTAGTAACCGGCATAACCGATAAAAATACCAATAAACAATTGCCAACGCAGTCGGGTGTAGGTTGAGCCGACTTGCGATTCTGGCAATCTTTGCCGGTGAGGTGCCGGACGAAAGATTCCAAACATGAGAGGGTTCCTCAGTAAGATGTACGCGATGGATAGGTAAAAGGGTTACAAATCAAAAGAGYGAGCATTGAAATATTCGAATACGCTCAACGGGTGGAATATTTACTCAAAATGAAAACAAAAACCGTGAATCCGAACATAAATTATCGATCTAGAACAATAAAAATGTGTGTTCGAATAAAAAAAGAGCAGTAATCTGCTCTTTTTCGTTTGCGTTTGTTTGACGGACAATGTTAGGCCGCGCGTTTGGCATCCCAAAGGCCGAGTAAGCAACCGACGCCTAAACCAAACACGTGCGCCATATTGGCGATATTCATGCCCAGTGGTTGGAAGAACCCAATCACTAACCATGCCAACATAAACACGACATACGGTTTCTCAATGGTTAACCCGCGCTCGGGGGCGAGCCACGTTAACCACCATAAATAGCCTAAGAGCGCGTAAACCACACCGGATAAGCCGCCAAAATAAGGCCCTTCCAGCCAATATTGCCCCAGACCGGAGAAAAGGGCGGCAAAGAGGAAAATCTGCATCAGCTTGCTGCCACCAGCCCGTTGCTCGATACGTCCCCCAAGTACCCACCACCACAATAAGTTAAAGACGATGTGTAGCGCCGAGAAATGAAGCAAGGCGTGACTAAACAACCGCCACAATTGCCAGCGCTGCTCGCTATCAGCGGGAAACAGCAAGCTGCGCACGACGACCTCAAATCCGCCTAAGATCATCATGGCAAACAAGGCGGCACACGCGATCATCACGGTAATCGTCACTGGACCAGACTTGTCTTTCACCGTTTGCCATAACCC
>NZ_MUFL01000068.1:0-19522 GCF_001995355.1 Salinivibrio sp. PR919
CCGCCGCTCGACGTCCAGTAAACCGCCGCTCGACGTCCAGTAAATCCACCGAAGCTTCAATACTGCCGTTTCCGCTCGACTTGCATGTGTTAGGCCTGCCGCCAGCGTTCAATCTGAGCCATGATCAAACTCTTCAATTAAAGTTTTTTCGAAACCGAAGTTTCAGCTCAATGAATACTGATTACTGTTTCTCTCCAAAGAGAAAAACGAATTGACTGTGCCGAACAACTRTAAAAGTTGTCGTTTGGTCACTCAGTTCATCGAATAAATCTTTTYGTCTATTCTCAACGAGTGCCCACACAGATTGCATAGGTCAAATTGTTAAAGAGCATCGCTCAATCTTGAGCGGGAGTGGCATTTTACGCCACCGAGGCAGTGAGTCAAGCTTTTTGTTTACTTGGCTTTGCTGCCGTTTGTTAGCGCGGTTTGCCGTGCCAACGAGGAGCGCATTATAGAGATGTATTTTTGTGACGCAAGGGGTTTTTAAAGAAAAAACACCGACCGCACAAAAAACACACAAAAGGGTGTGTTAAAGGGGGCTGGGTTTAACCATGGCGATGGATAGAAGCGGTAAAATAAAAGGTTAACGACTGGGAAATTCCTCGGCTATCTTTCCAACTTACAATCACTTCCAACTGTTTAGCATAAGGGCCTGTCTCCCCCATCAAGGTTTTCGTGGTTTTCGCTTCTAGTTGGTAAGGCGTCTCTTTGGTTTCAATCAAGCACCCAGCAATATTTGAAAGCCCAATCATTTCTCCATTGTTTGCTGAGCATGGTGTATCAGTGTTGATGCGCTGCCAAAGGGCGAGTTGATCACTGGCAATATGCATGGCTCCTTCGGCTAGCCGAGCATTATATTGCCGAGCTTCAATCTCTGCGGTGAGGCTATACAGCCCTAACCCCGTGACAGAGACCAGCACCAGCGCAATCATTATCTCTAAAAATGAAAAGCCAGATTGAGACTTCATCGCCTTTACCCTCCACTGGGTGGTGTTAGGTTGTAATAGCTATTGGGTAAGGGCCTTAACTGTCCGAGCCCCTCAAAACTAGCACGCTTATTACCATCATCATAATTAGCAACCAACGAGCCATTAATGACGGTATTGCCATCAGGTACATCGATGATAAATGCACCATTGGTTTTAAAACTACCATCAAACCAGAAGGGGACACGGCTTGCCTCATCAAACGTGTTGACATTTCCAGTGATTATTTGACAAAGCACTTGAGTGTTTTCGGTGGCGGGATAAGAGCAGGAGGCCGAACTTCCTTTCTCAGTCATCCCCCACTGTTTTGCAAATTCATTGGCCTGAATAGTGGGGTTAAACTGATACACTGCGCCGTTAAAGGGATCGATCGTACCACGAAGTGCCATAATACCATCTTGTACAACCAACAACACAGGTGGGACGTGTGGGCCACTCGGCAAATTCTCTTCTCCTCCACGACTTAAATCACAAGGCCCATCGACCCAGACTTTCACGTTAAGTTGTCCGCGCCCCTGTTCCATCGCATTGTAGACCGATTCATAACATTTCGATGCATCGCCATGCGTTTCAACGATGGTTCCGCCTTTTTCCTCAAACTGCTGTTTGGCAAGCCGCCACTGTGAACGCGGGACACCAAAAAAGTCTTGGAAAAGATCCATGTCCTTCACATTGGTTTGTACATCTTTTCTGAGCAGCTTCCTTGTCTCATCGCGGCTATCCGCAACTTCGCCATACTCGACTTTAGTTTTATACTCATCTGCACATTCTTTACCCTCTTCTAAGTGGACGGTAAATGTGTTTTTGCTTTCGTGATTCCCCTGATTACTTTTATCTGGTTGATCTGGCTTTTTGGGGCTAATTTTCACCTCACCACCGGCAATAATGGACTGACATTCATAGCTATCATCGTCACGTTTTTTGCCCTTCGCCGGCCGCCAGTCATTCCCGCCGTAAAATAACGCCGAACCTGACGTGACAAATGCCGCCGCGCGACCGCCTCCCGCGCTTTGCAAGGTGACTCCAACCTCCTGCTGATGTGAGTGACTACTTAGCCGCCACAACGAGGGATTGTTTGGCCAAGGCGCTAGCTCTAATCGACTTCCAGCCACACCTTGGCACTCTGATAATTGAGTCAGCCCTTCGGCCGCCTCACCGGATGAGAGGTCGAGGCCCTCTTGATAAATTTTCGCCACCGCACAATCTAACCCCGCCCAAGCCCGAGAGAGGTACTCTTGGGTTTTAATTCGTGCCTGCGCTTGCTGGATATCATTAATCGCACGCCGACTCACGCCAAACACTATCAACAGTGCAATCAAAGCAATACTGGCCACCACAACGAGCGTTGCAATACCGGTTTGTGTCTTCCTCATAACTGCCTCATTGTGTTGCGTAATACCAGAGTACGAGATAGGGTTTCTTGCGTGTGTGGGGCCTCTTTTAATGCAGCAGATAAGGTGATAGTTAGGGCGGTAACTATGCGATCATTAGGCGTACTCACTTCTTCGCGCTCAAAAGTCAGGTTATCGATCACAATGTTGCGTGAAGAAATATCTCGCCAGTAACCGGACTGGCACGTCCAGTTGGATGTGTCGTCGTGGTTCTCGTAGATTTCTACAGCCTGCTTATCAGCATCAAACCGAAAGCCTTTGACATCATCTTTTCCTGCATCCAACTGAGGAACGACGCCCGTCTGTTGGTAGGCAAACCGAATGCATTGCCCCTGATTGTTGCTGCCAGTGTCGCCAATCAAAATCAGATGCTTATCTACTTGGAACGCTGCTGTCTCACCACACTGATAACACAATCCGGCTCGACGAATATCYGCCTCCATCATGGTCAGTAAGCGGCTTAGCTCAAGGGACAAGCTAGTCTTCGCATCAAGACGGGTTTGAGTCACACTGGCAGACGTCATCATCGATAATGCCGCTAACATGACCATTAAACTAACCGATAAACCGATAAGCAGTTCGAGCAAGCCATACCCCCRCTGATTAACTACTCGCATCTTTTTCACCCTCAGTACGGCAAGTTGTGTTGTCTTTGTTTTTACAATAGCTGAAACCAAGGTACTGACGGACTTGCACGATATAGTCTGGCTGTTGGCTGTTGTCGGTGCTTAATCCCAGTGTGAGGTTGAGGCTTGGCCGCTGGGTGCGAAAGTCAACCGTAAATAGTCCGGGTGATTCTTCGTCTGCGTCTACTTCTTCTACATCTTGCCACTCTTCTTTAACTTTTCTTTTTAGCGTGACCTGTTTATCCAACCTCACCATCAAGGCTTGGGTTTGGTGACAGTCGAGAGACGTTGGCTGTCGGCCTGCTGATGTTCGGGCTGTGGACACTGGCTCTGCTTTGGCAACAATGCAATCCACCCCATCCTCACTCACGAAGCTGACAACATACGGACGATTTTCTTCAACGGCTCGGCTTTGTGCTAATTGAAACAAACTGGTGAGTGCCGCACTGTCGTTAGCAACCAGCGTCGCTTGGCGCGCTTTTTGAAAGTTAGGAAACGCAACACTGCAGGTAATCGCGACCACAGCCAGCGCAATCAGTGACTCAATTAAAGTAAAGCCATGAGAAAGCCGCCTAAGATGAAGGGTAAAACGCATACTGCCTCCCAAGTTAATCGCCCACCGATTGATGATGAGAGTACCACTGCCTTAGGCTGGATGACCGTTTAGTGACAGAGTCTTCGAGAGGCTAACAAAAATGAGCTTTAACAGTATCTCACGCTTACAAAAAGGCGTGACATTAGTCGAATTACTGTTTGGGGTCGCCATTATTGCTACGCTAGTCGGCATTGCGTTACCCGTCTATTCTCATTACAAACAGCAACAAGAAAGGCAACATGCAAAGCGTAACCTGGTCCAGTTACAAGCATGGGTAGAGGATCATTTTATTACCCATCAATCGTTTCCTAACGCCAGCGACCAAACTGAGTTAAAAGACAAGTTGTGCGAAAACTGTCAGCTATCTCAACGCTACAACTTTGCAGTGCATGGGCAAACAAAAAGCTATTATGTCACTGCCACGCCGCGTCAAGAAACCTCGCAGGAGAAAGACCCCTGTGGTGCACTAACCCTTTACCCGAGTGGCCTAATCGCCGCGCAATCGAACCATAAAGACTGCCCGCTTCCCCATCTTCAAGCTCCGACTAAAGGATAAAAAAATAGCCAGCACGGGGCTGGCTATTCATCACTTTAGTTGTTCTTTAGACAAGTGGTATTCATTAACCGGTAAGGTCATCGAAGAATTTCTTCACGCCATCGAAAAAGCCTTCTGATTTTGGCTTATGCTTTTTCGCTTCGCTTCCACTGAATGACTCTTCAAGCTCTTGTAAAAGCTCTTTTTGACGGCTGCTCAATTTGACAGGAGTTTCAACCACCAGCTTACAAATGAGATCACCCATACCGCCGCCACGTACGGATTGTACGCCTTTGCCACGCATGCGGAACATACGACCCGTTTGCGTTTCGGCCGGCACTTTCAAGCTTACACGGCCATCCAATGTCGGCACTTCAACTTCGCCGCCGAGTGCGGCCATTGTGAAGCTAACCGGTACTTCGCAGTAAAGATTATTACCATCACGGGTGAAAATATGGTGCTCACGAATGTGTACTTGTACGTACAAATCACCCGCTGGGGCACCGTTTTCTCCGGCTTCACCTTCACCTGATAGACGAATTCGATCCCCTGTATCGACGCCAGCTGGAATTTTCACATTCAGGTGTTTGGTCTTTTTCACACGACCTTGACCATGACAGCTGTTACAAGGGTCTTTAATAATGGAGCCGCTACCATGACAGGTTGGACAGGTTTGCTGCACAGCAAAGAAACCTTGGCGCATTTGCACCTGACCAATACCATTACAGGTACCACAGGTTTGCTTTTGCGAGCCAGGTTTGGCACCGCTGCCATGACACGTATCACAGCCTACATAGGTCGGGACTTCGATCTCTTTGCTGACGCCACGGACCGCCTCTTCAAGCGTTAGCTCCATGTTATAGCGCAGATCGGCACCACGTTGCGCGCGTTGCTGACCACCGCGACGCCCTCCGCCGAATATATCGCCGAATACGTCACCAAAAATATCGCTAAAGTCAGCGCCACCGCCGAAACCACCGCCGCCGAAGCCGCCGCCACCCATACCGCCTTGTTCAAAGGCTGCGTGGCCATATTGATCATAGGCAGCGCGTTTTTGTGGGTCGGTCAGCACTTCGTACGCCAGCTTAATTTCTTTGAACTGGTCAGCGGCATCTTCGCCTTTATTACGGTCTGGGTGATATTTCATCGCCAGCCGCTTATAGGCTTTTTTAATATCGCGCTCGCTCGCATCGCGGCTTAGACCGAGCACTTCATATAAATCTCTTTTTGACATGGTCTGACTGCACCTGTTTACGTCAACAAAACAAAGACGTTCAAATCACGGTTTGATAAAACGACGGGCGAAGGAGATTGCTCCCCTACGCCCGTGCTTACTAACGACAGCGCTTTCGCTTATTTCTTGTCGTCGTCTTTGACTTCTTCAAACTCAGCGTCAACGACGTCATCGTCTTGTTTCGCTGAATCTGCACCGGCGTCTTGTTGCGCCTGCTCAGCTTGTGCTTGCTGCTGAGCAATTTCCATCAGTTTTGATGAAGCCGCGACCAGTGCTTGTACTTTCGCATCGATGGCTTCTTTATCTTCGCCATTGCGCGCAGTTTCAAGCTCAGAGATCGCTGTTTCGATCTTCTCTTTGTCTTCTGCTGGCAGTTTGTCGCCGGCTTCTTCAACTTGCTTACGGGTGCCGTGAACCAGCTGATCCGCTTGGTTACGTGCAGTGGCGAGCTCTTCGAACTTCTTGTCCGCTTCTTTGTTCGCTTCTGCTTCTTGAACCATCTTCTCAACTTCTTCATCACTCAAGCCGCCAGACGCTTGGATGGTGATTTTCTGCTCTTGACCCGTTTGCTTGTCTTTCGCAGACACGTTCAAGATACCATCAGCATCAAGATCGAAGGTCACTTCGATTTGTGGCACACCACGTGGCGCAGGCTGAATGCCTTCTAGGTTAAACTGACCCAGTGATTTGTTATGCATGGCTTGCTTACGCTCGCCTTGAATCACGTGGATAGTTACCGCGCTTTGGTTGTCTTCCGCCGTCGAGAACACTTGGTTCGCTTTAGTTGGGATCGTGGTGTTTTTCTCGATGAGCTTGGTCATCACACCGCCCATGGTTTCAATACCCAGTGACAGAGGCGTTACGTCAAGCAGTAGCACGTCTTTTACGTCGCCTGCCAGTACACCACCTTGCACTGCCGCACCAACAGCAACCGCTTCATCAGGGTTCACGTCTTTACGTGGGTCTTTACCGAAGTACTCAGCAACTTTCGCCTGTACCATTGGCATACGGGTTTGACCACCTACCAAGATGACATCAGTGATTTCATCAACAGACAGCTCAGCGTCTGCCAGAGCAACTTTCATTGGCTCAAGRGAACGTTGAACCAAATCTTCAACCAAAGACTCAAGCTTGGCGCGCGTTACCTTGATGTTCATGTGCTTAGGACCAGTAGCATCCGCAGTCACATAAGGCAGGTTAACGTCAGTTTGCTGCGCAGAAGAGAGCTCGATTTTCGCTTTTTCTGCCGCTTCTTTCAGACGTTGCATCGCCAATGGGTCTTGACGCAAGTCGATGCCTTGCTCTTTCTTAAACTCGTCGACCAAGTAAGTGATCAGACGGTTATCAAAGTCTTCACCACCTAGGTGCGTGTCACCGTTAGTCGCCAGTACTTCGAACGTTTGCTCGCCATCTACTTCATCGATTTCGATGATAGAGATATCGAAGGTACCACCACCCAAGTCATAAACTGCGATAGTGCGATCGCCGCCTTTCTTGTCTAGACCATAGGCCAGTGCGGCTGCAGTTGGCTCGTTGATGATACGCTTAACTTCTAGACCTGCGATACGACCAGCATCCTTAGTTGCTTGACGCTGAGAGTCGTTAAAGTAAGCAGGTACTGTGATAACCGCGCCAGTCACTTCCTCACCGAGGAAGTCTTCAGCGGTTTTCTTCATTTTCTTCAGAACCTCAGCAGAGACCTGAGGTGCAGCCATTTTCTGGCCTTTCGCCTCAACCCACGCATCGCCATTGTCAGCTTTGACAATTTTGTATGGCATGATGCTAATGTCGCGCTGTACTTCTTCGTCTTCAAAACGACGACCGATCAAACGTTTGATCGCGAACAGGGTGTTTTCTGGGTTTGTCACCGCCTGACGCTTTGCAGGTTGACCGACTAGCGTTTCACCGTCTTGTGTATAAGCGATGATTGAAGGTGTTGTACGATCACCTTCTGCGTTTTCAATCACGCGTGCTTTTTCACCGTCTAGTACAGCGACACATGAGTTGGTTGTACCCAAGTCAATACCAATGATTTTACCCATCTGGTGCTCTCCGAAATTCGTTCTGTGGCTTTATTGCGTTACACCCTATGTGGGGGTAACCGTGAGAGGTTCAACCCCTCACCGCAAATTTTTATTTAACGCTGCAATCTAAATAAGGGCAGCATGCTTGTTTTCAAGGTCTGCGATAAAAAAAACCGCATTTTTTAGGCCTTTTATATCGAGTGGCTGACAAAAAGGCCTGTATTTATTGACGTTTTCGACGTCAGACCTTGTTACGCTTTTTCGTCAACGTTGCCTTGTGGTGCTTTAGATACCATCACCATCGCTGGGCGCACGACGCGACCATTTAGCTCGTAACCTTTTTGCATCACCATCATCACGGTGTTTGGCTCGTGCTCAGCGCTTTCTTGGATTGACATCGCTTGGTGCAGTTCAGGATTGAATGGCTGACCTTGCGGATCAATTGCGTTCAGGCCGAACTTTTCAACCGTATCAGTCATGGTTTTTAGGGTAAGCTCCACCCCTTCAACCATAGGCTTGATGGCTTCGTTTTCTTTATCCGCCATCTCGACAGCACGCTCCATGTTATCAATCACGGGCAACAGCTCACCGGCAAACTTCTCTAGCGCGAATTTACGCGCTTTATCGATTTCTTGCTCAGTACGACGGCGCATATTGTCGACATCCGCACGGGCACGCAGCACGCTGTCTTGCTGCTCTTTCACTTTCGCTTCACTGGCTTCAAGTGCGGCTTCAAGCTCGGTAATACGTGCAATCATGGCCTCGGTCTCGGCGTCTTCGATATCCGCCGCACTACCGCTCACTTGTTGCTCAGTGGCCTGCTCTGCGTTTTTGGCTTCAGCAGCTTGCGCTTGTTTTACGGCTTCCTGCTCTTGCTTCACTTTCTGTTCTTCGCTCATGATCACTCCGACACAAATGGCATTGCCCAGCACGCCACTGGGACTATTCAACTTGATTGACGGGGTTATTATGGGGATGAATATTCACGATTCAACCATCAGGCCAACCCAAATCACGACAATCGCGATTTTGCCGCGTTATACTGGGCACAAATAGACACAGGATCCGCATTATGTCGACACCTTTTACACGCATTGCGCTTATCGGTAAGCCTCGTAACCCAGAGGCCGTGAACACACACATTAGCCTTTATCATTGGCTCACCGAGCGTGGTTATGAGGTGTGCATTGATACGCGTCTTAGTACTAATTTGGGATTACCCGATGCGCATTACTTGGATCTTGTTACGATTGGTCAACATGCTGACTTAGCCATTGTGATTGGGGGCGATGGCAACATGCTGGGCGCTGCACGCGTGTTATCGCGCAGTGACATCAAGGTGATTGGAGTGAATCGGGGCAATTTAGGCTTTTTGACCGACTTAGATCCCGACGCCTTCGAAAACGCGCTTGAAGCCGTCTTGAGCGGTGAATATATGGAAGAAGATCGGTTTTTACTCGAAACCGAGATCCACCGTCATGACCAAGTCAAAAGTCATAATGCCTCATTGAACGAAGCAGTGCTCCACCCAGGGCAAGTGGCGCATATGATTGAGTTTGAAGTTTACATTAACGAACAGTTTGCCTTTTCTCAGCGCTCCGACGGGATCATTATTTCAACCCCCACCGGCTCCACGGCGTACAGTTTATCGGGAGGCGGCCCAATTCTCTCTCCGAGCCTAAACGCGATTTCACTGGTCCCTATGTTCCCTCACACCCTATCCAGCCGTCCGTTAGTCGTCGATGGCAACCGCCGCATTAAACTGCTGGTTTCGCCCGATAACCGCGGCACGCTGGAAGTCAGTTGCGACGGACAAGTCTCTCTTCCTGTGAACCCTGGCGACGAAGTGCATATTTATAAAAGCCCGGCCACGCTGAAGCTTATCCATCCCAAAGATTACAATTATTACAACACGTTACGCACCAAGCTAGGCTGGTCGTCGAAACTCTTCTAATCGCTTCCCTTGCCGTAAAAGGGCATAAAAGCAGGTTCGCCTGCTTTTTTGGTGTGCAATTTTTGTGCGGAAACTCCCAGAAGGAACAATTCTTCTTTTTACATATTCACTGGATGTAAAAACAGTATATACTGTATCTATACACAGTTGTTGATAGATACAGGTGTTTTCCTATGTTAGCCGATATGACCATTCAAAACTTTGCCATCGTGAAATCCTTGGAGTTGGAGTTTAGTAAAGGAATGACGGCGATCACCGGAGAGACAGGTGCAGGTAAATCGATTTCTATCGATGCACTCGGCCTTTGCCTAGGCGACCGCGCGGACGCCAATATGGTGCGTCCCGGTGAAAAACGCGCAGAGATCACCGCCAGTTTTACCCTCGAACAAAACAGTGCCGCGCGTCGTTGGTTGCAAGATAATGAGCTTGAAGACGGCGACGACTGTATTCTTCGTCGCGTGATTACCAAGGAAGGCCGCTCTCGTGCTTATATTAACGGTAACCCTGTCCCTGCCTCACAGCAAAAAGCCTTAGGACAACTACTGATTAATGTCCATGGCCAACACGCTCACCAACAACTGTTGCGCCCAGAACACCAGATCACCCTGCTCGACCAATATGCCGGACACCAATCACTGCTTGATAAGATGGCGTCTCGCTACCAACGTTGGCGTCGTGCTAAAAACGAGTTAAAGGCACTGATCAAGAAAAAAGACGATCTCGATGCCCAGCAACAACTGCTGGAATATCAAGTCGGCGAATTGAACGAGCTGGCACTAGGCGAAGAGGAATACCAGCAGATTGAAGAAGAACACAAGCGCTTATCAAACAGCGGCGATATTGCGATGACAAGCCAAGCGGTCGTGGATTTGCTCAGTGATAACGAAGACGCTAACGCGCTCAACCTTTTAAATGCCGCGCAGCAACGCTTGGTTGAACTGGCCACACTGGACAGTCAATTTGAGCCCTTAGCCACACTTATCGAAGAAGCGCGCATTCAAGCGCAAGAAGCGAGTCAAGAAGTGACCAGTTACCTCGACCGGTTAGACATGGATCCGCAACGCTTACAATATCTTGATGAGCGCATGAGCACGATTATGAGATTGTCACGCAAACATCATGTGCAACCCGAAGCGCTTTATCAAACGCACCAACAATTGATCCAAGAACTGGATAAGTTAGCCCATAATGATGAGGCGATTGAGCAGCTCCAAGCCGACGTGGATGCGCATTTTGCCGCCTGTTTGGACACGGCAGAAAAACTCAGTAAAAGCCGACGTCGTTATGCCCGTGAGCTCAATAAACTGATCACGCAAAGCATGCACCAACTGAGCATGGAGCACGGTACCTTTGAAATCCAAGTCGAAAACAAAGCCGACACTCATCTAAGTCCCTTAGGGGGAGATGCGGTGGCCTTTTTGGTGTCAACCAACCCGGGTCAACCGCTGCAACCGCTCGCAAGGGTTGCCTCTGGCGGTGAGTTATCTCGGATTTCATTAGCCATTCAAGTGATCACCGCCCAAAAAGTGGAAACCCCGAGTCTGATCTTTGATGAAGTCGATGTCGGTATCAGTGGTCCAACAGCGGCGATTGTCGGTAAGTTACTGCGTCAATTGGGCCAATCGACCCAAGTAATGTGCGTAACACACTTACCACAAGTCGCCGGATGCGGGCATCAGCAAATGTTTGTCGCCAAGCAAACAGAAAAAGGCACCACGACCACCCGTATGTATCCGTTGGCCCGCGAAGAACGCATCAATGAACTGGCACGCCTACTCGGCGGTAGCGAGATCACCGAACGTACGCTGGCCAATGCCGAAGACTTGCTGGTTGCCGCATAGCATGCGTCAACCTATGGCACTCAACGATTCGCGACACCTCACAAACCTGTGAGCGTGTCGCCTTTTTCTCTTTTTAGGGCGAACTTTTTTCGATTCTTCCCATCCAATCGCTAGTCGCGAGCAGGTTTTTTACATATATTCCGAGCTTGTTTATACTCATTCGCCTTTCGTCAGGGACGAAAAAGCCTGTATCCACGGAACGATTTGCGTGTGAGTGATATTATTTGCCATCAACGAGACAGTGAAGATGTTAACTATGGGTTGGACTAAAGCCGCCATTGCTGCCCTAATGGCAATTGCCATTACTGGCTGTTCTTACGCCGAGAAACTGGTTTATCGCGTCGATATCAATCAGGGCAATTACATTGAAGAAAAAGCCGTAGACTCACTTAAGTTTGGCATGACCAAAGAGCAGGTTAAGTTCTTACTCGGCCCTCCTATGCTGGTCGAATCTGGCTACCCAAACACGTGGTATTTTGTCCAATGGCAACAGCCTGGTCACCAAGCACCAACACAAAAAGATCTCGTGCTCTCTTTTGATGACAACAACCAGTTAGTCAAGGTCGATGGTGACTTCACGCCGGGTGAAAGCTTTTTCGAAGCCGTCCAATAATTCACGTTTCCGCGCGGTATCGCCACTGCGCGGAGCTCCTATGCCTTCGCGTTCATGGTAGTCTTAAGCTTTTACGCTTAGCTATCACACTATGAAACATATCTTCGAACACCATGGAAAACGCCTTGCTTACCAAGATGTTGGACAAGGGCCTGTTCTGTTATTCGGCCATAGCTACCTGTGGGACAGTGCCATGTGGGCGCCTCAGGTTGAAGTGTTAAGTCGCCATTACCGTTGCATTGTGCCTGACTTGTGGGCCCACGGGGACTCAGACGATGCCCCCGAGCAGACACACTCGCTCGCTGATATTGCGGCAGATATGCTCGCACTGCTCGATCACCTCAACATTGAACAGGTCACGCTCATTGGTCTGTCCGTTGGCGGAATGTGGGGCGTTGAGTTTGCTCAGTTAGCGCCTTCGCGTTTGAAAGCATTGGTGTTAATGGACACCTTTGTCGGTCGCGAGCCCGAGGTAACGCACCAAAAATACATGGGAATGCTCACCACTATCGAGCAAGTCCAGCATGTCCCCGCGCCGCTTCTCGACGCCATCGTGCCACTGTTTTTCGCCCCCGCCACGCTGGCACAGCAACCGCACTTCGTCGACGCTTTCCATCACTCGCTCCAGCAACTTGAAGGCGATCGCGCTAACGCCGTCGCGCGTATTGGCCGTCTTACCTTTGACCGTCGCGATCAAATCGATGCTCTCGCCAAATTAGCATTGCCCGTGCTGATTATGGTGGGGCAACACGATGTGGCCCGTCCGCCGCTTGAGAGCTATTTGATGCAAGATGAGCTCACAGGCGCGGAGCTCACACTGATCCCAGAGGCAGGACATATTGCCAACCTTGAGCAACCAGAACGAGTTACCGAACGTTTGATGCATTTTTTACAACACGTCTATCGAGACTAATGCGTTAACAAGACAACTATCCGCGCTCTCTTGATACAAAAAACGCCGAGAGTCGGCGTTTTTTCATGTTCGTTGCGAAAGCCGTTGACGGCGTTAAGAGCGCTTGCGCTGGGTATCCACGCGTCCGCCCGTAACAGGATCCGCTTTTCCTTCTTGCTTCGCGCGTTCCGCTCGGCGTCGGCGAATTTCTTTGGGATCCGCCTGCAGTGGGCGATAAATCTCAATACGATCCCCATCACGCACTTGTGCATCCAGCTTCACGGTGCGGCTGAAGATGCCGACTTTATTATTGTCTAAATCAATCTCTGGGTAAGCTTTAAGCACACCAGATTGGCGAATAATCTCTTCAACGGTCGATTGTGGTTTCACCACACAATTAAAAATCCGCTGTTCATTCGGCAATGCGTAGACCACCTCAACACGGAGTAGTGTTTCTTCACTCATAGATCGTTTTCGCTCGTTCAGTAAATGCTTTCACCATACTACTTGTTAGCTCGCTGAAGATACGACCAAACGCCACTTCAACTAATCGATTGGTAAACTCAAATTCAAGATCGAGCTCAATTTTACAGGCGTCGCTGGAAAGCGGTGTAAAACGCCAACCTCCGCTCAGCCGTTTAAATGGCCCATCGACCAATGTCATATCAATGCGCGTGTTTTCCACCAAGTAATTTTTGGTCGTAAAGGTTTTCTTGATGCCTGCCTTCGCCACGTCTAACGATGCCACCATGGTTGTGTCAGTGTGCTCAATCAAGCGTGTGCTCACGCACCCAGGCAAAAACTGTGGATAGGCCTCAACATCATTCACCAAGGCAAACATTTGCTCAGCACTGTAGGGCACTAAAGCCGAGCGGATAATTTGCGGCATAAGGACTCCTTGCAAGTTAACCGCGAAATCATACCACCGCCGCATCTATTCACCAAAGCGTGCAGACGCGTGTATCGACAAATACAGATGCGCATCACTCAGGCTCGTGCGATAATCCTTTCATTCCTCAACACATAGCCTTTATAATGCGCCCACTATGGCTAAGAAAAACGCAAAGAACAAAGCAAGCAGTAACACCATCGCGCTGAATAAAAAAGCTCGCCATGAGTTCTTCATCGAAGATGACTTTGAGGCCGGGCTTGAGCTACAAGGCTGGGAAGTAAAATCTCTCCGCGCCGGTAAAGCCAATATCAGCGAAAGTTATGTGTTGCTGAAAGACGGGGAAGCCTTTTTGTTCGGGGCAACCATCACCCCGCTTAATGTGGCCTCCACCCATGTGGTGGCTGATCCTCAGCGTACACGCAAGCTCTTGCTTAAGCGTCGTGAGCTTGATACCTTGATCGGAAAAGTTAACCGGGATGGTTTCACAGTCGTGGCTCTTTCCCTGTACTGGAAAAAATCCTTCGCCAAGCTCAAAATCGGCTTAGCAAAAGGTAAAAAACTTCACGATAAACGCGATACCGCGAAAGACAGAGACTGGCAACGTCAAAAAGCCAGAATCATGAAAAACGCAGCACGTTAATCGTTGACGCGGCAGATCAATATGTTAGACTCTGCCGTCCAAACTCTGGGGCTGATTCAGGATTCGACAGGATTGAGAAGGCCCGTGGAGCATGCCGAGGGGCGGTTGGCCTCGTAAAAAGCCGCAAAAAAATAGTCGCAAACGACGAAAACTACGCACTAGCAGCTTAATAACCTGTTGAGTGCCTATCCTCCCTAGCCTTCGCCTGTAGGACGGGGATCAAGGATAGTCAAAACCAAACAGGATCGCGTGGATGCTTTGACCCGAAAGCTGAAGCGTTAAATCTAAGTCGGGTATGTCTTTGTGTGGCGTGTTTGTCCGCAGCACACTGACGAGATTAAAGACAAACTAAGCATGTAGCGCCATTGGTTAGACTGATTCTGGACGCGGGTTCAACTCCCGCCAGCTCCACCAATCGATTGGAAAGGGCGGTAAGTCACTGATTTACCGCCCTTTTTGTATTCAGAATTTCGATATTAGGCTGTTTGTACTACATTTTGGTACTAAAACATGCGCTATTTACATATCTCAAAATCTGGCATTTGGCAGTTCCGTTTTCAGATTCCCTCAGAGCATCGACACCTATTCGATGGACGCAAGGAGATCAAACGTTCACTTAAAACGTCAGATAAACAAGTTGCAACGATCCATGCGTTGCAACTTGAGATAGAAATACGAAAAAGCCTTACTTCACCTACCCCTTCTAGCAAAAATAATAAACTAGAGGTTCAAACGCCACCTAAATCGATTGCAGTGCAAAGACCCAAGCAACGTTTAAACAACACACCTCAACATGCTCTAGACCTATTCATTAAATACAAGCGTGCTCACCTGTCCGACAAGTCAGTGGTGATGCTGCAAGCAAAATGCAACGTAGTTTTAGATCTACTTAATAAAAAACAGCTTGCGCTGATTAGGCGAACCGATGCCGAACRAGTTATCGATTTATTGCGCCGCTACCCTACAAACCTTAAAAAGCACCGCCTGTTCAGCGGACTATCTGGTACTCAGGCGATCAAACTTAACAAAGAGCTTGGGTTGCCTACACTCAGCGAAGAATCCGTCAAAGATTATAGCCAAAAGATGTCTGGCTTTTTTGAATGCTGTGTTCTCAATGAACTGACTGATATCAATCCCTTCAAAGCAATCAGGTTTAAAAAGCAACGAAAGGATAGCGCTGCAAAATCTGCATATTCTTCTGCCGACCTGCATAAGCTATTCGGCACTCCAGTTCATTGTGAGAGAGATTTTAAGCACCCCTATTACTACTGGCTTCCACTACTTGGATACTTCACTGGTGCCCGCCTAAATGAACTCTGTCAGCTTTACAAAGCGGATATATATAGACAGGAAGGAATTTGGGTACTCCAAATTGATGATAGGTTTGAGGGACAGAAACTAAAGAACTTAACCAGTCGCCGAATTGTACCAATCCATCAACGACTAATTGATATCGGCTTTATTGATTATTTAACCTCTGTTCAACACGATCGATTATTTCCAGAGCTTAAGGATTCAAAGGATGGCTTCGGTAGTGCGGCTTCAAAATGGTTCGGCAGATTCAAGACTCGGTTAGGTTTTGCGAAAGGGTATGACTTTCATTCCTTCCGCCATACCGTTGCCACACAACTTAAGCAGCAACAGGTTTCCCATATTGCTGCCGGAGCAATTCTCGGTCACTCCCAAAATAACATTACCTACGACCGATACGGGAAGGATCTGAACATTGAGCAAGTGAAGACTGTCGTAAACCTGATTGATCCCCGCCCACTAGATAAGGTGCAAAACTATTCAACTTAGTGCCACTAGCCACCTCTTAAACTGCTATTTGGCTTTAGTTTTGGGCGTGATTTCACGCCCCCCAAAAAAAATTCAATTCGCTCACCCTTTGAGCAATTAGCTCTAAACAACCAAATAAACACATTAAAAACAAAAACTTAAAAAACATGTTGCAGTTAAATTTGCATACATGTATGAGATTCATAGGTTACCATTTTTTTGCTTTACGGGCGTGAAAGGTCTTCTTAGATTAATTGGAAAGCAATTAATCACTAGGAACTAGTATGAATTTATCCTCATCTGTGGCACAAGGTTTACGCTCCAATTTCAGCGATAATACAAACCTCGAAGCTATCCTCAACCTTAAAATTCCAGTGCCACGAAGCCATAAGACACTAGAACCACTAACAGGTGTAGAACTACTAGATGCTTACACAGATTCACGTATCAAACTCGGGAAATCTAAGCTAATAAACATCCAGCAAGATCATGAGCTTCTTACGAGAGTATTGAACCTCATCTGCTTTGATGACTTAAACGAGCTTGATCGTTCTGGCGCTGAAAACGTCCGAGACGCCTTGAGCCACTATCCCACGAACGCAAAGAAACACTCTGAGTTTATGGGACTAACAGGGTACGACGTAATCTTCAAAAATGCTGCATTGCCAACGCCTAAACCATGCCTTTCCCTTACAACCATTAAAGGGATAATCGAAAAGTTCTCTACTTTTCTTAAATGGAGCAAAGATCATGGATACATTAAGGACAATGTATTCTATCGACTTCCAAAAAAGAGTGAAAAAGGTGGCAAGAAACGCCTATGTTTCTCCGACCAACACCTTGCTGCCATTTTCAAAATGAAGGACTACAAATCGCATAGCTACCTTCACCCTTATTACTATTGGGTACCGTTATTGGGGCGCTACACAGGGGCAAGGCTGAACGAAATTTGCCAACTAACCATTGATGACATACTGCAAGTAGATGGTGTCGAGTGTCTAAATATTTCGGATAACTTCGAGGGGCAAAGTGTGAAAAATAGTTCATCTATCAGGCTGATCCCTATTCATAATGAATTGATTGCAAAAGGCTTCTTAGCATTCGTAAATTCAAAGAGTAGTGGTCGCCTCTTCCCAGAGCTACCACTTATTAAAGGGTACTACTCACACAATGCTTCGAAGTGGTTTCAACGTCGCAGGTATTCATTGGGTTTCGGTAAAGGGTTAGATGCGCACTCTTTCCGACACACGTTCATCAATGAGCTTAAACAGTTAGGTGTCTCTAAAGAGATAATAGAATGTATTGTTGGTCATAAACATAATTCTGAGTCGTTTGATACCTACAGCGAGCAATACAGCCCTAGCCTTCTTGCTCCTGTGGTAAACATGATCGGTACATCACATACAGCTTCTGTACTTCCTTACGCACAAAAGAAAGTAGCCGCTTAACTCTTAATTTAAATTCTCAATTATCCCTCCCCAAATCGTTGGGGAGGCGTCTCCATAAATAAACAAACATAAACTGTTATATGACCAAAATGAAAAACAACCATAATCAAACAAAAACGATGAAATTGCTTACGAATTTTTCTATTAACGAAGACCTAGCACAAATCAAACAAGAAGTAGCTGAAAGCTCCTTTGTTTTTGATCGATTCGTCCTCAAGGGGCAATCAAACATCCTGTTCGCACCACCGAATGCAGGTAAAACACTACTAATAATCCATCACCTAAAACAAGCCCATTGCGCTGGTCACCTCCATGGCTTATCTGTCTTCTACGTTAATGCTGATGATTCTCAGAATGGTATCATTGAAAAAACCGAAATCTTGGCCAGTATTGGAGTTCACTCGCTCGTTCCCGGCTACAACGGCTTTAAATCGCATTCACTACTTGGTGTTTTGGATGGATTGGCTGCCGATAACGACGCAAAGAATGTCGTTATCATTGTCGATACACTGAAAAAGTTTGCCGATACCATGGATAAAAAGAACATGCGCACATTTGGTATCAAAGTGAGCGAATTCATTCTCAAAGGTGGCACATTTATCGGCCTAGGCCATACCAACAAAAATCGAGATATGAATAACAATCTTGTCTACTCTGGAACATCAGATCTCATGGAAGATGTCGATTGTATCTACATGATGGACATTGAAGACGAGAAAATTGACAAAACAGGACGACAAACTAAATACATAAAACTGACCAACCAGAAGCTTCGAGGCAACAATGCCCTCGAACTCACATACGTTTATGAGAAGTCAAAAGACATGCCTTACGTTGATATGGTTGATTCTGTCTACAACGTCGACTCTGAGACTTACTCTCAAGAGAAGATTTTGCGTGACGAAGAGAACAAATACACTCACTTTATCAATCAGTATCAAGATGCTGTTTCACTCATTACAACGCTACTTAGCACCACTGAATCAGACAAAACAGAACTAAGGGATCATTTGGTCAAACATACCAACTATGGTCGTGACAAGTGTATTGAAATCATTGATAAGCTCTCAGGCAGGCTAATTGATTTTAAAGTGGGAGGCAAAACTGGGCGTAAAAAATTTTACTACCTCATCACCAACATCTAGCTTCTATAACCGTTTATTCCGTTCTTTCAGTTGATTAAAAAAACGTAAAGAACGTAATGTCCTAGAGCTTGAGCCAGTCATTAACGCTGGCTCCCTTCCCCCCCCCAAAAAAAATAACATCCTTTTCAGGTCTCCTCTCAAAAACATCTAACTCCCTATTCCAGAATATTTTTGTACTGTGGCATTTATGGTACTCAAAGACAAAAACCTAGATTTTGGGTAAGATATAGGCAATTAGCATCATAACCAAATCCATAGGCACATAATGGTTCAGCAACACCAACAAAAATTACAAAAACAGCTCTGGACATTGCCAACACGCTGCGTGGCAATAATGTCTGCGGATGATTTTCATGACTCCTGATAGTGATAAAATCCCCGCATCAGAATTACCGAGAAACTCTTTGTTATCCATCATGTTAACGGCATCGACTAGCTGGTGATTACAGCTTTGAAGACCTGAAAACTATGTTTATCGAAGAAACCGGTGCGATCCCCTCTTGCTTCTCTAACGCCAACGAGTTGAGCCTGACTGTTCAAACCAAGCGCACTTATGGATATTTGCCTATACTCAACGGCGTAATTACCGATACTGGCACTTTTCAAAGCCCAGATAACGAAGAAGATTTGAATCCACAGTTTGCCTGCCTAGCTGAGGGGCGTGGTCGAGTGTTTATCTATTACGGTAGGTTTTGTGGATGACGAGCAGACCTTTATCACCCGAATGGAGTGAAAATTATTCAGTTTAAAAGAGTCTGTTCCGATATTTACGATATCTAAACCTTCATTATGGTTTGCAATCGGGGCAATGAATTGATCGGATTGAACGCCCCACTCTAGGGAATCCCCTCATAAATATCTTTTGAAACAATGAGGTAGACACGCATCACTCCCTCTGATCTAATGAATTTCGCCAAAAACACACTC
>NZ_MUFL01000069.1:0-18613 GCF_001995355.1 Salinivibrio sp. PR919
GCCACAAGGTGTGTTCTATCGTCGCTACTTTTATCACCTCAAACGCACCCTGACGCTGCGTCCGRTAGAAACAGAACGTGATCTTGCATGCTTTCACGCCTGGCATAACCATCCGGATATTGCCCCGATTTGGGAATTAGAGGGCTCGCTCGACTTTCATCGCCAATATCTACAAAAGGCGCACCATGACGCACATCTTATCCCCGTGATTGGCGAGTTTGATGGACAGCCTTTCGGCTACTTTGAAATTTATTGGGTCGCCGAAGACCGACTTGGGCCTTACTACGATGTCGATGCTTTCGATCGTGGTATCCATATGCTGGTCGGCAACCCTCACTTTTTGGGACGTCAGTTTTTTAGTACTTGGGCGCAATCGCTCATCCACTACTGCTTTTTAGCCGAATCTCGCACCTTAAATGTGATGGGAGAGCCGAATGCGGCCAATTGGCGTGTGGTACGCATTAGCCGTGGCGTAGGCATGAAAAAACAAAAAGAATTCGATTTCCCGCATAAGCGCGCCGCGCTATTGCAATGTGAGCGTCACGACTTTTTCGCGCAGTACGCGCAATAAGGATGTAGTTATGACAAGGCATTATTCTGTTTTAGGTATCGGGCTTGGCCCCTTTAATCTCAGTGCGGCGGCACTGCTGGCTCCCCACACTCAAACGATTTCAAGTTTGTTTGTTGAGCAAAAGCCACGCTTTGCATGGCATCCCGGTTTATTGCTCGATGATGCAAAAATGCAAACCTCGTACCTGAAAGACATGGTAACGGCGGTTGATCCAACCAGCCCTTATACGTTTATTAATTATCTGGTTAAAACCAAGAAATTCTATCCTTTTACGGCGCGGGGCGAACAGACGGTCTCGCGGTTAGAGTTTTCAGATTATATGGCTTGGGTGGCTCACCAGCTTCCCAATACCCAATTTGACACACCCGTCGTTAACATTACGCCACACGGCTCAGGCTTCGCGGTGAATACACAACACGGACAATTGACCTGTGATCATTTGATCCTTGGTACCGGTATCCAGCCGTTTATGCCTGACTGTGCTGAGCCATTTATGGGTGAGCAGGTCTTTCACGCCAGCGAACTGGCACTTCGACAACCAGACTTAAGGGGTAAAAAAGTCGCCATTGTTGGTGGTGGCCAAACCGGTGCCGATGTTTTTCAGCACGTCTTTGATGGTGAATTTGGCAAAGTTGCGCATATTGATTGGGTCTCTCGTCGCCCTAACCTCCAAGGATTAGATGAGAACCCATTTACTGATCAGTACTTTATGCCTGATTATGCAGAGCAGTTTCACGGTCTCGACCCCAAAGTCAAACACACTCAACTTGCACAACAAAAGCTGGCCAGTGATGGGATCACCGAGAATTGCTTACAAGGGCTATACCAACGCCTCTATCATGATAAATATGTACGCCGGTCACCGTCATGGTGGCGACTGCTTCCGGGACAAACACTCACGGGTATGCAATCGCACCCATCTGGTTACCAGTTAACCACAACAGCAACGTTGACCAGTGACATCGCAACAATCGATGCAGACGTGGTTATCTTGTGTACCGGATTTTCTCGTGCCCTGCCTCAGTGTCTCGATACCCTGCGCGATTGTCTCGAACTCGATGACAAAGGTCGGCCTAGTGTGAATGCGCACTACCGAGTAAAGATGCGTGAAGGCTACTCACAGGCATTGTATATGATGAATGTCGGCACGCATTGTCACGGCATTATTGAGCCGCAACTGAGTCTTGCGGCATGGCGAGCCGCCACCATTATCAATGCAATTAATGGTACACCGATGTACGATATTGCCCATCACCACGGCCTGCTTGATTGGACACTGGCGGCATCCTCCCCTGCCACACCTAAAATGCAAAAAGTAGCAGGTTGGTAATGGCCCACGCACACACACAAGCGGCGAGACAAACCGCCAGATGGCAACCGCTCACCTTGACCTTGATTGCTGCCTTGATGGGCATCGGTCAGAATGGACTCTTGGTCTCGCTCCCTCTGCTGGTAGCACAAGGTGGCTTTTCACTGTCAACATGGGCAGTGATTATTGCCGTGGGAAGCGTGTTGTTTCTCCCCGCCGCGCCATTTTGGGGACGAATGAGCGACCAACATGGTCCTAAGTTTGTGGTCCTGCAAGCGCTAACCGGCATGGCGATTAGCTTCGCGTTATTGCTTACTGCAACATTGGGCGCGCAAAGCAGCGCTACCCAATGGCCTTGGTTAGCGCTTGCGGTACTGGCACGGGTGATCTACGGCTTAACGGTCGCAGGGATGGTGCCGGCCAATCAGCATTGGGCCGTGTTACTCGCCGGTGAGGCACGCCGTATGCAAGCAATTACCTCCATCAGTATTGGCTTAAGCCTCGGCCGATTAGCTGGCCCGTTGATTGCCTCGGCAGTGCTAGTGATCAGCCCCTACGCGTCACTGACGCTGATGCTATTACTGCCACTATTAGGCGCAATCGCTATCAGCATGATGCCTCACTGCGCCGGTAAAAAGGACGAACCTCATTCATCCGCCAGTCTATGGCTCGCGCCAAAAGCCATTTGGCCCTACATGGGTTACGGCCTTGCCGTGTGTGCAGCGATTGCCCTGTTGCAATACAATCTCACCCCCATGCTCAATCACCTCACCGAATGGTCCGCCGATAAAGTTAGCCAAGCCATCGGCTATTTGCTGACATTAAGCGGTATCGCCACCTTAGCCGTACAAGTGTTAGTGGTAAAAAGACAGCGTCTGAGCACCGAGCGTATGCTAAGCCTTGGCGCAATCAGTATGGTGACAGGTTATGCCCTGCTATTAGTGCAACATTTTGCTGTGTTAGTGATGGCAATGGTGGTGATATCAGCTGCCTGTGCACTTCTTATCCCCGCCTATACCAGCCAAGCGATGCAACGGCTCGACCATGAACCGGGGAAAGTCAGTGGTTATATCGCGATGGCGCATACGCTGGGTTATGGGTTCGCGTCCCTGTTAGCAACGCTCACGCTAAATTATCCGCCCCTGCCTACGTTAACCTGCCTGCTGCTTTCCTGCGCCGTTGTCATTGGGGTACTGGTAATCAAACCTACGGCTTCGCCTCGTTAACTCACTCATAGAGCAGAGACACTGCCACTGCGCACACCTCCTGCCACTTTTCTCGCCCTCGGACGCGAACATCAGCTTATCACCGAGGGCGAACAATGCTTTGAGATTAGAAAGAAGACAAAGGTTCTCAGGTTACAACCTGATTTCATTGAGTTAATCACACGGAGTGGCGTGGCAAGGATAGATGCAGCTAACTACACTGTCTAATAGATCGTCAGCTACTGAGTGAGAGATGCGCAAATGAAAGGAATCTTGTTGTCACTGATACTGGGCATTGCTTTTACCAGCCATGCACACGCGAAAGACATTACCTTTGGTATCGTGCCACAGCAATCTGCGATTACATTGGCCAATAACTGGGGCCCGATTTTAGAATACGTCTCTCAACAATCAGGTTACAACCTTGTCTTTCGCACTGCCAAAGACATTCCCGAATTCGAAGGACGTGTGCTCACCGGTGAATACGATGTCGCTTATATGAATCCTTATCACTACACCGTTTTCCACCAAAAGCCTGGCTACCAAGCATTTGCGAAACAAAAAGATAAACGGATTCACGGTATTTTAGTCGTCAAAAAAGAGGCGTCCATTACCTCCCTTGACGAGCTTGATGGCAAGCGCTTAGCGTTTCCCTCCCCCGCCGCGTYTGCCGCCAGTGTGGTGCCACGTGCCGCGCTGAAGAATCAAGGTATCAGCATTACGCCACAATATGTCTCGTCCCATGACTCGGTATATTTGAACGTTGCACGAGATTTCTTTATTGCCGGCGGCGGCATTGAGCGCACCTTTAACAATACCAATGCTGAAGTGAGCGAGCAGTTACGCGTGTTATGGAAAACGCCCGGCTATACGCCTCATGCATTCGCGTTTCATCCCGACCTTGACCCTCAAGTAGCCGACGCGATTAAAGCCGCCTTCCTCTCCATGAATGACAGTGAAAAAGGCCGAACGCTGCTGGGTAATATCAGCTTCAAAGGGATAGAATCCGCGCAAGATGAGGATTGGGACGATGTGAGAGCGTTAAACATTACGCTGTTGCAACACTTGCTGAGTGAATAACCCATGTCCTTGCGATTAAAGACCATCTTAGGTGTCGCCCTGATTGAGGCGATCCTGTTGGCGATTCTGCTGACATTAACTCTCAATTATTTAGAAACCACCAACTATCAAGGGCTCAATCAACGCGCGAGTTCCACCACGCAGTTGTTCGCCTCCACGGTAAAAAATGCGGTGTTATCGTTCGATCTCGCCACCGTCGATTCTTTTACTCAAGAGCTACTCCATAACAGCGATATTATGTATGTCGCGGTTTTAGGCGATAACGGGAGAGTCTTATCATCGGCCGGTAACCTTCCTGATTCTTTCAATACAGCCATTCTTGAGATAAATGCCCAGTCCGTCACGGATGGGCTGTATGATGTACGCGCGACCATTTCTGAGTCTGGCATTGAGTTTGGGTCGGTCTGGATTGGCTTTGATCTGACCGGCCTGCTTGGCCAGATTAAAGACGCAAAAAATTGGAGCATGCTGATTGTACTGGGCGAGATGCTATTAGTAGCGTTGTTTTCTTACCTATTGGGAAGCTATCTCACCCAGCGCTTATCAGAACTTAAAAATGCTGCCGATACCATCGCCAGTGGCGAGCGAGACGTACACATTTCAACCCACGGGAAGGATGAACTGGCCAGCGTGGCCGCCGCGTTTAGCAATATGATTCAAGCATTACGTGACTCCGAGAACAAAACTGCGACCTACCAAAAACGACTAGAAGAAGCCAACCAGACACTGGAAAGTAAAGTGGCGCGACGCACGGCCGACTTAGTGCGGTCCAATGATCAACTCCGTGAGATAAATCATCAACTCAAGAAAACGCAGGAAAAGCTAGTCGAAAGCGAGAAAATGGCCTCTATTGGGACCATGGCGGCAGGGGTTGCCCATGAAATCAATAACCCCATCGGCGCAGTGAAAAGTAACCTAAAAATGTGTCAAGAATATCTCGACACCTACCAAAAGTGGACAGACATTGCCGAGCGCGTCATTCACCAATCAGAGCAGCTCGAAACCCTCACGCACTGGAAAAAGCGTCACTATGCCGATGACCTTTATGATGATTTTAGTGATAGCCTTGTCGATGCCAACGACTGTGTGCAACGCGTGATCAATATTGTTTCCGCCTTACAGCAGTACTCCAGCTACAGCCAACAAACACGACAACACTTTCAAAGCATTGAGATCTTTACGGTGATTGATGAGGCGCTGAATACTCTCTCACCACCGACGAGCCTCAAGATATCGATCGCCGCTAACGTATATCAACTGCCTCCAGTCATGGGACGCTATGAGGAGCTGGTGATGCTGTTTAAAGAAGTGCTCAAAAATGCGTTGCAAGCCTGTGAGCGGGGCAATCCAGACGTTGCACACCGTRTTGATGTGGAGGGGGAAAACAAGGGTGACTCGTGCACCATCACCGTGAAAGACTCTGGACCAGGATTACCGCGTGATCAGGCTCATCGTGTCTACGACCCCTTCTTTACCACCTTACCGGTTGGACAAGGTATGGGGCTCGGGTTGACGTATGTTTATGATATTGTTCGTCATCACCAAGGAGAAATACAACTCACCTCATCAACTCACGGCACTATAGTCGCTGTCACCCTCCTCCATCAGCGGGATCACGCTGTTGCGAATCACGCCTCATAACGACCGTCCGATTTAGGAAGGTGTTTTAAAATTCGCTAAAAATTCGAAAATATTATCTAGACTCAACGGTGCGCCAATGCCATAACCTTGCACACGCGTACACCCTTTTTCTCTCAAAAAGTCGATTTGGTTTTGATTCTCGACCCACTCAGCCACCACCTCGACGTTCATCAGCCGCGCACTCTGACCCACTGAAGTCAGGATCACTTCATCCATCTCACTCTGACCAATATTACGAACAAAGCGGCCATCTATTTTTATCACATCAAAGGGGAGGTCGCACATGGACTCAAACCCCGCAAAACCAGTCCCAAAGTCATCTAACGCACAGGAGATCCCAAGGGATTTCAAACGTTCCATTTGCTGGCGCGTTAATGAAAAGTCATCAATCCGATCAGTTTCTACCAACTCGACTTCAAGATATGCAATCTCATCGGGGTAGTACGGCGAAAGGTGCTGAATAACATCAACCACAAACCCAGTCTCTAATTGTTTTGCAGTGACGTTAACACTCACCGTTTTCGCGTAACCCGCCTGACGTAGTCGTCCAATCGCTTCCAGCGCTTGCTCAAACATCGAGGTGGTTAGCACATCTTCAAGTCGATACTGACTCAATAATGGCAAAAACTCCGCAGGGCTTTGGTAGTGTCCCGATGCGAGTCGACGCCTCACTAGCGCTTCAAAACCATCAATTTCATCGGTCACAATATTTAACTGAGGTTGAAAGAACGCCTCGAAGTGCTTGGCCTCAATATCGCGAATCAAGCTAACCAAACTGGCATCGTCTTGATGATCCTCAGGGCAAGGTAGCCAATAGAGCGCATCGTAGAGCGGTACTTTGTCGGCTTTACGCGCCTGAATGACCTCGAAAGACAATTCCTGCCAAGAGCGAAGCGCACTGAGCATTAATTGCATTGAAAGGTCTTTTTCCTCTTTTGCAGCATGCAAATGTTCAATCAGTTCGCTTAATAACCGGTGGCCTTCTGATGAATACTCAAACAGAGCAATAAATTTGTCGGCGATCCGATACCATTCGAATACCTCCAACTCATGCACGTGTTCACTCACCCTTTGCAGACGTTGATTCCCCAGCATCACCGACCCGGTGTCATTAAGATTGCTCGTGCCTTGGTTATCAATGATCGCCACAAGCCACGGTGTTTTTGCGTCTACCGCCATACCTTGAATTTTCTGGTTGAGCGCCTCTTTTGATAAGCAAGTAGTCAGGGTGTCGTTGGGCAAAGACGCGTGTTTATGGGTCAAAATGGTTTTCACCGTGTCACACAACACATCGCGATCCCACGGTTTGCTCACATACTGGCTCAACGCACCAGCATTAATCGCTCGAGACACACCCGGTAGATCGGCTTGGCCGGACAACATAATGGTGGCGATATCGGGATAACGCTGATGGATGTTAATCAGTAACTCTGCGCCATCCATATTCGGCATGCGGTAATCGGAAATCACAAGGCCAATGTGATGTTTGGATAAAATATCGAGTGCCTGCTGGCCCGACTCTGCGGTATGAATATGCGCCACAAAACGACGTAACTCTCGCTTTAACGCACGCAAAATATGTGGCTCATCATCAACCAATAGAATTTCCGTGTACGCCATCATGCGCTATGGCCTCCTCTTATCGCTTGTTCATCAGACGAGGCAATCTCGTCGGCGCAGTTATCTGAACACGGCAACACAATGGTAAACGTGGTCCCTTTTCCCAGCTCACTTTTAACCGTAATCTGGCCACCATGAGCAGCGATAATATCGCGTGACACCGACAACCCAAGCCCCGTTCCCTGCCCCACAGGCTTGGTGGTATAAAACGGTTCGAAAATCGTCGTCAGCGCCTCATCAGGGATCCCCTGCCCGTTATCTTTAATTTTTATCATTAAGTGCTCATCATCAAGAGGCGCAACAAGGATGTTTATTTTTCCCTCGCCCTCAATCGCTTGAGCGGCATTAATCAACAGATTGAGAAAAACCTGATTCAATTGCATAGGCTGACAAATAATGTCGGGCGTCTGTGGCGAATAGTTTCTCTCGATCTCAATGGCATACTTAATTTCGTTGTGGATAATCTTCAGTGTCGAGTCGATACCGCGACGAACATCGGTTGACACCCATTCGCCATTATCAGCACGGGAAAACTCTTTGAGATCTTTGACAATCGTCATCACTCTCGAGATACCCTCTAACGACTCTTCAATGAGATCGCTGGCATCTTCGAGTAAATAATCTAACTGAATCTTATCTTTTAGCGCCTGCCTATCAGCGCTCAACACCTTGTTCGCCGTAGCATCAATCTTTTCATCCAACTGATGGACATAAGCGGAATATTTCTCTAAGTAGTCATACAAGGTGCGGATGTTAGACGAGATAAAAGCGATAGGGTTATTGATTTCATGGGCAACCCCCGCCGATATTTGCCCAATCGACGCCATTTTCTCAGACTGAAGCAATTGGCTTTGCAGCTGCTTAAGCTCTGAAACCACTTCTTGATAGGCATCCGAGCTTCGTTTGAGTCGCTGACTATCCGACATGGTGGTGACTGAGTCTTGCTTCGGGGCCGCCAACATTGTGGGTCGGTAAAAACAAATCGCAACCTGTGTTACCACACCACACGCTGACGGGATGGGAAGAAACTCAATGTCTTGCCACTTATGTGCGGCGTCGCTCCCCACTTCCAAAGATGTATCAACGATGACAGAGCCGGAGGAAAGTAATGGCGTTCGCGTCAAGAAAACCGAATCGATGTTTTGCTGTAAAAATTGACGATGGACTGGAAAGCATGCCAATAGTGAGCGTCCGACTACTGTACTTTGGTTTGCTGGTAAGCGATCAAGGAAGCTCGCGTTTGCACTCTCAATGGTGTACTCATGATCGACGATACATATCGCTATTGATAGTTGATTGAACAATGCTAGTGACATGTCGCTATTCTTCACGTTTTCCCTCCCTATTCAGTCGACAGGGAAAACCTATAGTAACGTCGAATACCAACCAGTACACTCAGATCGTCTCCTGATACGATTGAGTAAAAAACGCGCCAATATTCGCCGACCAAGACTGTAAAAGTTTCGCTTTCTCGATATCGTTCGCCCGAATCCACTGACGGCAGTAATGTAGGAGTGCACCATCACTAGCCTGCTCACTGTCAGATAGCAAAGACGCCTCACCGCTAGCTAAAACAATTTCTGCCAATTCATAATCATAGCCCCACAAAATAATGATATAGCTGGAGACCACGAGCGCGGCATCAAAGCGAGATGGCAAATCACAGATGGGGTTTTTGCCACTGCCACGACAACCGAGTTCTCGTGCCATTAGCTCGCCCAGCGACGACAAGACAGAAGCAAGGTATAAGCGCTCAGCATGTGCTTTGTCATGGCCTAAAAAAGCACCCAGTGATTTGCTTAAATTAGCCAGTTCGATATGTTCATCGACCACCGCATAGTGCTCTTTGGTCGACAAGTGCTGAAACGCATTGTGCCCAACCATAGTGGCCGCAATGGATTCCACTGATTGAATACCCAATCGATTGATCGCCGTTTCTATGGACCAAGTTCGGTTGCGAAAGCCCAGATAGGCCGAGTTAGCCAGCTGCAAAAGTCGAGCAACCAGCGGCGGCTCTTCACTCACCACCCGCGCAATTTGTTCCATGTCAGAGTTTGGATTATTAATCGTGGCACGCAGTCGGCGGACACAATCAGGCAGAACGGGAAAATCCTCGATACCAATGAGGCGATTTCGTGTTTCACTATCAATCGGTAATTTGTAGAGACGCTCAACACTATTAAGCACATTAGCAAAGTCGTCTTCAGAAAACGGCTTGGGCAAGACAAAATGCACGCTGGGGGTTGCCAGCTCAGTGATCTTTTGCCGTGTATCTCCGGTGATCAGTGCTCGCACCGTCCCCGGATAGTGCTGACGAACCTGTTCTAGAAGTGCATCGCCCTTCAGTTCTGGCATCAGTAAGTCACTGATAACTAAAGACAGCGATTGATTCTTTAATACCCCTTTCTCCCACTRGATAGGATTTTTTACCAGACTAATCGTCCAGTCAGGTTTCAAGCGACGAATAACCCGACCAATTGCCTTCAATGTGAGTTCGTCATCATCAACATAAATGATGTGGAAACGCGGCTTATCCATGTTTTCCTCGCATTTATCCTCAAACTGCTTATCGTGACAGTCAGGCGGCAAATGGACGCATCACCAACGCAGCAATTCTGCTCCTCGGAAGACTATCCAAGGCCGGGAGTGCTATCGAATCCTCCCTTAAGCGTAGCGCATAATGCCAAATTTTCTTGGTACACAAAGAGAAATCAATCGTCTATTAATGGAAGGGAGGATAAGGAGCAAGATGATGGGGGCTCAATATGATTGAGCCCTATATGGCAGTGAATTACCGAGAGTCTATTTACTCAAATTCAAACTGTACCATCACCGGATAATGGTCGGAGAGCGCATTGTAATAACCATCATGGTAGGTTTGTCCGGCTTCTTCTGGCCACTCACCCTCAAGGTAATCCCAGTACCATTGATCCTTTGCGGTTAATTGCACCACCTTCATCTCAGGTTCATTAGCTGGCATGGCATGATCGCGACTCCACAAAATATAATCTAACGTGGTGTTGTAGTTAAGATCATAGTCAAAGTAATAAGCGTTCGCTTTCGTAAACCAATTGTGTTTGGCAGAAAAAGACGTTACTTCCGGTTCGGTGAAGCGCAGGGCACCATTTAAGGTCGCTTTCATGTCTTTAATTTCATCTTGGCGACTCCACTCCACATTCATGTCACCACCAATGATCACAGGCTCGTCAGCGGAAATCGCTGCTTGGTCGATAAAGTGTTTGATTTCCCCTAGCTGACCCAGACGCACTTGATGTTCTTCGTCGGACATCCCATCATGCGTGGCTTGTAAATGGGTGCCGATCAGGTGAAAGATCTCCCCATTTTTATCAATCTTGGCATACGCAAAACCTTTGTTAGCTTGATAGTCCCAACTGCCCTTTAAACTGTGATGATAAATATGGGCCTTTTGGGTCAAAATGGGGTATTTAGACAAGATTGTCACGCCACCACGTACGACAAATACTGAGTTGGAACAATCCCCGGTGAGAGCGTCCCAGCCTTCGCCACTGCAGTCTTGCCCAACGTTGGGAGTTTGATAAGGGTACAAACTTGCAAGCTGATTCATCGCTTGCTCGGCCTCTGCATTGAAGGCTTCACTAATCAGAATCACATCTGGTTGAGTGTCCATCGCTGCAATGGCTTTTGGCAACCGGGCCGCACGCTCTGCTTGATCCCAATCTTGAAGGTTACTCAGCTGCATAATGTTGTACGCCATGACATTGAGCTGGCCCGCTTGAGCGCTAAGGCTTAGCAGCAACGCCGCTGCCGCTGAGAGCATTTTTTTTATTTTCATGTTTCCTCTTTTCGTTTTGCTTTCTAATTATTACGGAACAAGATTCCGATAAAACATTAGAAGCCTAACGAATAGAGGTTAGACCACTCTAAAAATCCGTATGATTTTTTGATAGTTTTGTAACTAAGATCACAATTGCGACTCCCTTCTCAGTTTTTTTAGGGTTATGACTTAGTAAGAAGTTGAGTCTCGCTGGTAAAGGTATGTTTTTTAAGCATTGTTGCGAGATCGTCTTTACGAACCGGCTTAGCAATATAGTCATCCATGCCCGCTTCTAGGCACGCATCTTTATCCTCTGCAGTCGCATTGGCTGTCAGGGCCACAATAGGGGTTCGATTAAAGCGTGTTTCCTGCTCACGGATACGTCTCGAGGCTTGGTAACCATCCATAACGGGCATTTGACAATCCATAAAGATCAAATCAAACGGCTGCTTTTGCCAATAGTCCAAAGCCTGTTGGCCATTTTCTGCCACGGTGACGCGCACACCCAGCTTGGTGAGCATTGCCTCAGTCACCCGCTGATTCACTTTGGTATCTTCGACTACCAAAACGTGCAACCCGGCTAACGACGAACTTTGTCCTGTGGACCGTACGACGCCCAATGTTGGTTGACGCTGCTGCAGAATACGCACAAGGTGGCTCTTCAAATCATTGAACTGATAAGGACGCCCTAGGTAGCCTTCAATACCAGCACGTTCAATGCGCGGTTTGTCGAGGCCATCGGGCGCAGCAGTTAACATCATGATGGCTGGACTTTCCTTTCCAAACTGCGCCCTGATCTTGGTCGCCAGTGAAAAACCATCCGTTTTGGGCATCAACTTATCTAAAATCACCACTTTGAATGGATACTGACTACTGATGCGCTCTTCAATCAGCGACATCGCATCGTCTGGATGCATACAGCAAGTGACTTGACAACCCAAGTTACTGAGCTGTGCCGTGGTTATGCGCATATTTAAACGGCTATCGTCTACCAGCAGCATAGGCGCTCCGGCAAATAAATAGGCCTCTACCGGCGTGGCGAGGGGGACGTTGCTTTTGCTAAATCGAACGGTGAAAAAGAAACGGCTACCTTTGCCCGGTTCACTCTCCAATCGCAGTGTCCCACCCATCAGATGCACAATTTGCTGAGATATCGCGAGACCGAGTCCCGTTCCTTGGCTCTGTGCCGTTGGGTCATCGCCTTGCTCAAATTTATTAAAGATGCGACTTTGCTGCTCAAACGGCACGCCTGGCCCGGTGTCTTTGACTTCAAAGCGTAAAACACAGCTATCATCGCTCTCGCTGACACTCGACACCACCACCTCTACCTCACCGCTCTCGGTGAATTTCACCGCGTTACCGACAAGGTTAATCATCACTTGTCGAAGCCGAGGTGCGTCGCCGATCAGCAAAGGAGATATATCCTTGTCGATATCACAGTGAAACTGCAGACCTTTCTCTTTGACACGTAACGTGAACAAATTTTCTAAGTCTTTTCCCAACYCAAAAATATTGAGCTCTAAAGGTTCTAACTCTAACTTTCCAGCTTCAATTTTAGAGAAATCGAGAATGTCATTGATAATATCAAGCAATGAGATTGAGGAAGTCTCAAGCATCTCAATGAATTCTTGCTGCTCGTCATTGAGATCCGTGCCTTTTAACAGTGATGCCATGCCGATAATGCCGTTCATGGGTGTGCGGATCTCATGGCTCATATTGGCCAGAAACTCACTTTTTTTCTGACTCGCCTGCTCCGCATACCGGCGGTCGTCATCCATGCAGCTCAAGCGCTCTCGGCAACGCGCAATCATGGTGTTGTAACGCGTTTCTAAATCACTCCACGCGTGTCGATTCTTGGGCGTGGTGAGAAAAGTCGGTTTATTGTCAGCATCCCAAACATTAATTTGGTGGCGCATTTTCGCTAGTGGGGTGGTAAGTTCTCGGCTAATGATCCAAAGCGATATGGCAATACCGGATGCGCATAGGCACAGCCATGCTGCCACTGTCCACATTAGATGTTCACTCATACTCGCTTTTGTTGCCGTATAGTTCGAGGCAATGTTTAAACTCCCCAGCGTATACTCGTTGCCCGCATCGCGATAAACCAAAGGCCATGAATACTCGAGAGCTTGGTCTGAAGGGGCAACACCAAGCTCTACTCGGGTCCCGTCGCTATCAAAAACGCGCAAATAATCGATGTGAGGTTGCGCAATCAAGCGCTCAACTTGCCGCTCAAAGGCAGTGCTCTCTTCCCACCAAAGATGAGAGGCCATCACACTCAAGTCTTTTTCTCCAATCATCAACAAAGCACGCTTCACATCCGCTTTATGCTCTTGATAGTCGACATACAGTAGCAGCGCAGCAACCATCGCGGTTAACAGTGCCCAACACAGGGTTAGTTTGGTGATCAGCGCAACCGATAAAGAGCTACGAGCAACGGCGGTATCTGCCTTCATAGTCACCTAGTCCGTTTAAATCTCCATTAAAATTAAGCATAGAGGCATTTTCCGCTTTCAGCGAAAATTGTCATGATAAGTAGACAAAAAAGGCGCTCTCAAAGAGCGCCTACAAGACGATAGATTCAAATCAACTGTCTGGTTAATCCAACACGCCACGACGCATTTGATCTAGCTCAATAGATTCGAACAAGGCTTTAAAGTTACCCTCACCAAAGCCTTGATTACCCTTGCGCTGGATGATTTCAAAGAATACAGGACCAATGACCGTGTTGGTGAAAATCTGCAGCAAGATACCACTATCCACATCGCCATCAATCAATACTCGCGTATCACGGAGCTCGTCGATGCTTTCTTCGTGACCTTTAACACGTTCATTAATCTTTTCATAGTAGGTATCTGGCGTGTCCATAAATGCCATACCTCGTTGACGCAACGTACGGACTGTCTCGTAAATATTGTCTGTCGACAGTGCGATATGTTGAATGCCTTCACCGTTATACTCTTTTAAGTATTCCGCAATTTGCGATTTATCATCGCTTGATTCGTTGATGGGAATACGGATTTTTCCACATGGTGCGGTGAGAGCTCGTGATTTCAATCCTGTCTTTTTCCCTTCAATATCGAAGAAGCGGATTTCTTTAAAGTTCGCGATACGGTCATAAAAGTCGGCCCAGACATCCATATTGCCGATGTCAACATTATGGGTTAGGTGATCAATCACTTTTAAGCCAGCGTCAGCCTCTTTGAGACGTGATTGCCAGTCGTTGTAAAAATCAAAATCGACTTCATAGATGCTTTGATCGCCATAGCGATCAACAAAGTAAAGCAGCGAGTCACCAATGCCATAGACTGCTGGAATGCTTAACTCCATTGGACCAATGCTTGGTTCAACCACTTTGGCGCCTTGCTTCGCAGCATAGGCAATCGCATGCACGGCATCTTGGACACGAAATGCCATCGCATTGACACTCGCACCGTGCTTTTTGGCAAAGCTCTGTGCTTGTGACTCGGGCTCACCATTGACAATAAAGTTGGTGTCGCCTTGACGATACAACCAAACCTGCTTGTGCTTGTGTTTGGCGATTTCCGCAAAACCCATCAATGAAAACAGATTCTTCAGTGCATCAATGCCCGCTTGATCCGGCGCCGTGTACTCAACAAACTCAAATCCGTCCGTGCCCAGTGGGTTAATGGTTTTGACGGGCGCTTGCATAGTGGTCGTCATAATTGCTTCCTCCTTGTTCATGCCAATAGGAATAGCACCGTCAAAGAGGAAGCACTAGCATGACACCACCGACAAGAGGTTACTTAAATGTTAACCAAAGTTGTCATCTTTTATGAACAGTCATGCGCCAATGCGATAATTAGCGGTTTATCTGGGTGATACACTCTCTTTAAAGTGTAAAGAAACCCACCCACGCAAACATTTCATTTACATTTATGCAAACTAAAACGCAAACACCGCTGTCCTAAAAAGCAAAAAGGCCGCTCATGTAGCGGCCTTTGACAGCAGAAAAGAGATGAAGAGTGTCACACTTTCAAACTGTAGCTTGTTTGTTGCGCGTTCGGCGTGATCGTCTTTTCAACTTGCTCCATTAGCGCTTGCTGACGCTGGTTGTAAGCGTCCATTTTTGACTTTTGTGCTTCTTGCTCAGCAACGCGATCGATCAGCGACTGATAATCACGTTTTTCTTCGCGTTGCTCGCCGGATGCAGCGGCTTCTTTTTGTTCTTCACGCTCTTTGCGGATCAGTTCAGCACGCTCTTGCACGCTCATTGAGTTATTGAGACCGCCATTGACCTGATCGTCCTGACGATCGCGCTGACGCTGCATATATTGCTGCGCCAAAGGTTGCGAATTGATTGACGTCGGCATAGGTCCTCTCTCAAACAAGGTGACATCTTGATTAAATTTTAGCCTATCCGCCCACAAATTGATATGCCAATTTATCATAGACAGAGAAGTGCATGGCCTAGTTGTTGCAAGCTTATCGAATGTAAGCATGGCCTTAGGCAATACAGACGCCCAAGAAATTACTGATCGATGCCTCACCGCTTTGCGTTGTTGTTATAGAAGGCGTGGGGTACCACTAAAAAGGAGCACACAGATGCTAGCAGGAAAACATTGTGTCATTACCGGCGCTGCCCAAGGAATTGGTCGCGCGATTGTTGAAACCTTCATTGCACAAGGTGCGGAGAAAATCTACGCCATCGATCTCAACATGGATGCAATGACCGATTGGCAAGACCATGCAATTATTCAGCCCATCGCGCTCAATGTGTGTGATCGTGACGCTGTTTCCAGTTGGGTGCAAACATTGCACCAACAAAATGCGCCTGTCGATGTGTTGGTGAATAACGCTGGGATTACCCGCGATAACCTACTCACCAAAATGACAGAAGGTGATTGGGATGCCGTCATTGATGTCAATCTTAAAGGGGTATTCTCCATCACCCAAGCCATTGCTCCGCTGATGCTAGAGCAAGAAAAAGGCGCGATTGTGACGCTATCATCTGTGGTGGGGACGGACGGCAACATCGGCCAAACCAATTATGCGGCCTCCAAAGGGGGTGTGATCGCCATGACTAAAACATGGTCCAAAGAGCTCGCCCGCCACGGTGCAAAAATACGCGCCAACTGTGTCGCGCCTGGTTTTATCGAGACACCAATGACAGCCAACCTGCCCGAGAAGGTGATTGATATGATGAAAGCCAAGACACCATTGGGCCGAATGGGAACGGCGCAAGATATTGCTGATGCTATCTGCTTTTTAGCCAGCGATAAGGCAAGCTTTATTACCGGTCAAACACTTAAAGTCGATGGCGGATTAGTCATATAATGGTGGCAACGCCAACTATTTAGAGGTATGCATGACGCCAACACTTTTCATTACGGGCGCAAACCGGGGAATAGGACTCGCGTTAACAGAGTTGTACCTAGAGCACGGCTGGCAAGTGATTGCTTGCTGCCGTTTTCCCGGCTCTGCCCCTCATTTAATGACACTTAAAAATCGCTACACCGCGCTCTCAACCCATGCACTCGACGTGACAGACCACACCGCCGTACAGCAGCTCGCATCAGAGCTGAGCGACGTCCCCATCCATTTGTTGATCAACAATGCTGGGCTCTATGGTCCCAAAGGCTACGCATTCGGTGAAGTCGACACGGCCGCATGGCGCGATGTTTTAGAAGTGAACACCATAGCACCACTCGTCATCGCCGAGCATTTTACGCCACATCTCACAAAGGCTCGTCACAGTGGTCACACGCCCATTTTTGCTTTTCTTTCCTCCAAAGTAGGTAGCATGAGCGACAATCAATCGGGGGGCGGTTACATCTACCGGAGTTCAAAAGCAGCGCTGAATGCAGTGATCAAAAGTCTTTCCATCGATCTTCGCGACCAAGGTATCCGTGCGGTTGCGTTGCACCCTGGCTGGGTACAAACACAGATGGGCGGACCCAATGCGCTGATTAACGCTCAAGAGTCCGCTCAGGGATTGAAGCAGGTGCTGGATACCCTTACCGATAGCCAAAACGGCAGTTTTATCGATTATCAAGGCAAAGAGATTGGCTGGTAAGGCTTTAGGCGGCGCCAAAGCCGCCTTAGACAATCCCATTAAATCGGGAAGAAAGTCATCGATGCCATGCTATGCACGACTTGATTGATATGGCGATTGGTACTGTCGGCGACCATGACCGCCATCATGTCCTGAATGAGGATCATCTGACTAAACAAGCGCTCATAGCTGTAATTGGGCACACCATTTTTACCCACACCGTTACTCAGTAAAAGCTGCTCGCCATTATCATCTTTCTCGTTGTTCAATAACCAAGCCACTTTTTCGAGATTGCGTGCACAGTTGTAAAGCTTTTGCTGATCAATATCGTCAAGTAAGAAAAATTCCAGCTGATGATTGTAACTCGCACTGATCATGCCAGTAACACCCGCCATCAACGCAAATACTCGATCGCCTCTAAACTCGCTAGAGAACGCCAGTGGTAACAGCGCAATCCCATCCATGCCTCCCAGTTCACGAAAGCCGTTTTCGGGACGTTTCTCAGCCATGAGCTGAGCAACACGCTTTTCGATCGTCATTCCCGGTACTTTTCTAAGCTCTCGCGGATTACGCTTGTAGAGTTTTACGATCAATTGCTCTGTCAGATCGCGAATTTCCGCTATATGGATATCCGTGATCAGATCCATGTCCGACTTGGCGAGATTCTTAATATCGAAGGGCCTGCCCAGTTTTTGCGCACACCCTGTGAGGCTGAGCACCACTAAGCCCATCCATACCCAGCGCATCATAAAAAACATCCTTGCGTTCTGTGTCCGGCGATAGAATACCGATTTAATTTTACACGGTGCGCATCAACAAAAAATCTTGTATGCAATGTCACACTTTGGTGTGTCTTGCTGACCCAGTTTTGATTAAATCATGTAAAAACAACTAATTAATCAACGCGCCAATGCAGTCATCGGTGAGGAATACCAACTCGATTATTTGGTTAGTCGCCTCGATACCAATCGCGTGCTCGAAAAGCAGCCACTCCTCTTTTCTGAGCCGATTAACGCCTACATAGTGCTATCAAAAAAATCTCACCATGCGGAGGCAGTCGCTCAGCTCAGTAACACAATTGCACAGATGATGGATTCTGGGCAGATTGAATCGATGAAGCGTGATTATTTACGCCCTAATGAGTGAGCGTCTTTTGATACATRGTAAGGCAGTCTTCTGCGATCACTTGCTCTTCATCGGTCGGGATCACCCAGACCCCGACTCGACTCGTGGTGCTCGAAATACAGGATTGGCTGGCTTGATTCGCCTCGCCATCTAAATCCACTCCCAGCCACTGGCAATGGGCCGCTACCTGCTCTCGTACTGGCGCGGCGTGCTCGCCAATCCCAGCAGTAAAGACAATATGATCTAACCC